>WFXA01000131.1 GCA_015490835.1 Flavobacteriaceae bacterium
CTCGGCAGATAACATAATTGTTGCTATGATGCACACCAATAGAGCCGGAAAATCAAAACTGCTTAAAGAATGTTCACTACCGCTTACCGGCGTAAATTGTGTAAAAAAAATAGTAACCAATCTTGCTGTTTTAGAAATAAAAAACAATTCGTTTCATTTACTTGAACGAGCTCCGGGGGTTAGTGTTCAAGAAATAAAAGAAGCGACTGAAGGATCTCTGATTATTTCGGGCGACATTCCGGAAATGACTTTTTAACCTCTTTTCTTTGTAGGAAAAATCAAACATAAAAACGGGTATTTGTTAAAATTTTATGTATTTCATCGAAAAAACACGTATTTAGTCGTTATTTTAAAATATTTTTTCACACTTTAGCACTCCCAAATTTGAAATAGTAACCTATTTATGAAACGTATTTTTTTATCGGTAAAGACAAGTTTTGAATTTTTAAAAAACATGCTTTACATTGCTAAAAAAGTATTTTTGTTAATGTAATTTCTTTCTAGAAATTAGTTATTTCCCCGAATCTGTCTAATCAGATAAAGGTTAAACCCGTTCTTTGTGAGGTTAGAACGGGTTTTTTTAATCAATCCCTTTCGGTATGGCATCAATTAACTTTTTTGTGTATTCTCTGGATGGGTTAGCATAGATTTCATCGGCATCGCCCAGTTCTTCAATTTTACCGGCATTCATAACCAATAATTGGTCTGCCATAAATTTTACAACTGCCAAATCGTGCGAAATAAAGATGTAGGTAAACCCAAATTCTTCTTTTAGTTCATTTAGTAAATTTAGCACCTGTGCTTGTACCGAGATGTCTAAAGCAGACACACACTCATCACAAATAATTAATTTAGGCTCTAATGCAATGGTTCGGGCAATCCCTACTCGTTGTCGTTGTCCGCCCGATAGCTCATGCGGATAACGATAGTAATACGAGTAGTCTAATCCTACTTTTTCCAATAGTTGTTCTACTTTTTTCTTTCGGTCTTTATTGTTTTTCCCTATATCATGTACGTTCATAGGTTCGGCTATGGCTTCACCAATGATTATTCGTGGATTTAACGAAGCATACGGGTCTTGAAAAATAAGTTGTATCTCTTTCCGTAGGGTTCGCATTTCTCTTGGCGAAAGTTGGGTAAGTTCTTTTCCTCTGTATTTTATGCTTCCGCTTGTGGCTTTTTCAAGTTGTAAAATGGTTTTTCCTAAGGTAGATTTTCCGCATCCCGATTCGCCTACCAAACCAAGAGTTTCGCCTTCGTACACATTAAAACTTACTTGATTAACCGCAGTAAGACGTTTGTTTTTTCCAAAAAAACCAATTTTGGTAATATATTCTTTGGTAAGGTTGGTAACTTCAAGTAAAGGGGCTTTTGTGTATAAATTTTTATGCTTTGCAGCGCGTTGTTGTGGCGAAATTTCTATTGGGTTAAAACTTTTATCTGAAATAGATGAAATGGTTGGTAATTTTTTTAAACGAATGCCTAACTTGGGTCGAGAAGCCATTAAGGCTTTTGTGTACGATTTTTCAGGGTTTTTAAAAATAGAAGAAACACTATCTTGTTCTACTTTTTCTCCTTGATATAGTACTATTACTTCGTCTGCAATTTCGCTTACTAAAGCTAAATCGTGAGAGATAAACAACATACTCATTTGTGTTTCTTGTTGCAATTCTTTTAATAACTGAAGTATTTCTTTCTGTACCGTAACATCTAATGCCGTAGTGGGTTCGTCGGCGATAAGTAATTTGGGTTTACAAGCAATTGCCATGGCAATCATGACCCGTTGCATTTGCCCGCCGCTAATTTGATGCGGATAACTGTTGTAAATAGCTTCAGGTCGAGGAAGTTTTACTTTTTCAAATAATTGCAGGGTTTCTTTTTTTGCTTGAACACCTGAATAGTTTAAATGTAGCTTCATTATCTCGGACACTTGTTTTCCGCATTTCATAGACGGATTTAATGCACTCATCGGTTCTTGAAAAATCATGGCAATTTCGTTGCCTCTGTATTTTCTGAAAGAGGTTTCGTCAAGATGCAACAAATTAGTTTCTTCAAAAAGAATTTCGCCGGTAATTTGCGTCTTTTTCTTTGGCAACAAACCCATTATTGATAGCGATGTAACCGATTTACCCGAACCCGACTCACCTACAATCCCCAAAATTTTATTTTTCGCTAACGAAAAAGAAACGGGATGTATTACTTCCTTAAAGTTTTTTTTAGAACCAAAAGAAACAGAAAGATTCTTAACCGAAAGTAAAGGCACCTGACTCATAGTTCAAAAATACAAGATTTCTTACTATCTTTCGGCATTAAAATTCTTGGCTCTATGTCAAATATAGTGGGTAATCAAATTTAAGTTTTCCGCATATGAAGTAAATCATATTGATAAAATTCTTTGTGTTTCTATATCCTCTTGCTCTTGTTTTAGCAAGTTGAATTTTAGAATTAATACCTTCAAGTATTCCATTGTTAATTCTACTTTCAGTATAGTTTATGATACCGCTCCAATGAGCTTTTATTGTTCTAACTGCCTTTTGAAAAGGGTATATACCACTATCATCAGCAATATCGCACCAAAAAGCAAGATATGATTCTGCTTCTTCTTTATCTTTTAAGTCCCAAAAATCTTTAAATAGATACTTTAACCTATATCCTTCACCTAATTTTGGGTACATCTCTAATAAAAAATCTCTTTCGTTTTGTATCTTTGGCGATAACTTATTTTTTAAGAATGTATACTTGTGCTTTTTAAGCATATCGTTTCCTTTTCGTTCTAATTTACGTAATTCATCCATTGCTTTATTGACTTCTTTCATTACATGAAATTTATCAAATGTAACAGAAGCATCTGGTAAATGTTCGTGGCAACCCGATATAAATGAAGGAGACATATCTATGCAAACATGATTTATGGAATCTACATTTACCGATTTTTCATTAAGAAACTCTACACTTTTTTCAATACAATCTGCACCTTTTCCTTCTGTTGCAAATAGCACCCTTCGTTTATCTAAATCAACCATTGTTGTCACGTAATTATGCCCTTTCTTAATTGATGTCTCGTCAAATCCAATTTTTACTAAATTGTCAATAGTATCTTCTGTATGAGCTTTTGATACCCAATAGTTAAATATATTCCATAGACGATTAGGATAAACTTTAGTTATCTTGGCTGCTTTATTTACAGGCATTTCGTTCTCAATGAGCAACATTGCAAATGCTTCAAATAATAAAGTAAAACCACTTCCTTTTCTCGCCCATGGAACGGGATAAGTTTTTATCTTACCATCGGACTGCTTTACCCTAGGAACTTTTGCATGTAAGTAGCATTTGTATTGAAAAAAATCAAGATGTTGCCAAGTTCTTTCAACGGTATCATGTGCTGTGTATGATTCATTATCATCCATCTTGAATTTGAAACCTCGTGTAAATCGTAAGTAAATGTCTAATTGTGATAGTTCCTTATCAATAACTATTTTGTCTATATGCCAAGGTGCTTCTAAACCCAATGCAATTGTAAATATTTGTTCTGAATTTTCCATATCCAAAAATAATATTTTTTACCTTTACCCACACAAAACAACATAGAGCCAAAATTTTATTACAACGGTCAATTATTTTTTTGGCTAGTTTTGCATCTGTAGGAAATGTGGTGTTATTTTCTTGTACGGTTGTATCGGATAAAACCTGCTTTTCTTGCGCTTTTTTTCCGTGAATAAGTACTGAATAAACAAATATTTTTTC
>WFXA01000132.1 GCA_015490835.1 Flavobacteriaceae bacterium
CGGTGTTGCATAGTAAGTACACTATTAGGACAAAAACCGAGTGTTTCGTTAAAAAATGCAGCCAATTTCTTGGTTTCCGGACTATAATTTGGAGATAAAGGGTTTACTAAAGGCATTATTTTAATTTTTAAACGCCTAAAATACGAAACAATTGTTACAAAAGAAATATACTTATTTTAATAAATTTGCCTAAACTTAAAAAAGATAAAAATGTCTCATAAAGTAACTACTGTTTGGAAAGAAAATATGCTACTAGAATCCGATAATCCCAGTGGGCATACAGTTTTATTAGAAACCACTCCCGAATTTGGTGGAACCGGAAAGGGGTTAAGCCCAAAAGCACTTATGTTATCATCCCTTTCAGGGTGTACCGCATTAGATGTTCTTTCTTTACTCAAGAAAATGCGCGTAACCATAGATAGTTTTAAAGTTGAAATAACCGCCGAGATGACCAAAGAACATCCCAAATACTACAATAAAGTATCGATAGACTATTATTTTACTGGAAAAGAACTTAAAAAAGATAAAATTGAAAAAGCCGTAAATATTTCAGAAGAAAAATATTGCGGTGTTTTTGAAATGTTTCGAAAATTTGCAGAAGTACGTACAAAAATTTACTATCAAGAGAATTAAAGCTCTTTCAAAAATAAAAAGCCTGTTGAAGAAAAATCAACAGGCTTTTTTAAAATTATCTTGTTACTACTATTATTTTACAATAATCTTAGCACTTTTGTACGTATTTGAAATTTGGTCCCCCATTTTAATAAAATAAACTCCGGGGTTGGCATAAGACATATCTAAGTGATAGTTATAACTGTTGCCTTCTTTTATTAAATTATTAAAAGCTACTGTTTGACCAAGAACATTATAAACAGCTATAGAAGCCGTTCCTTCAAAGCTGGTTGTTAGTTTTATATCAAATTGATTATTTGGCAATGTAACAACAGAAAATTCGGCATTAGTGATAGATACATCCTCAATTCCGAGTGTTTGTATGTTAACTGTATAATCTTGCGTTTCTCCGTAATCGTAATCGGAGCAAGGGTCTAAAATATCTCCTGATGCGGAAGTATCCATCGCTTTTGCTCTTAATCTATGAGCTCCAACAGCAGCATCAACAGGTATAGAAAGGGTAAAGTCTTGTAAGGCATTTGCTACGGTAAAGAGCTCACCGGAAATTAAACGCTCAGAAACTTCAAAAATTCCATCATCATTAAAGTCTATCCAAACAGAAAGAGCTTCAATATTAACCCCCGAACTCCAATTCATTTGGGCTTGTAAGGTATAATCTGTTCCTTGTGATAGATCGGTTGACATAGCTGTTCTATCTGCGTAACCTTGGGGGCTACCTGCAGGTTCGGTATTACATCCATTTCCTCCGTCATCGGCATCAATGGTGTTAAGTATAAACTTTTTAATACCATCTATATTACATCCGGAAGTGGCGGTCGGTGTACAATAAACCGCTCCGTTAGTAACATTTTTGGTGGCGGTATCATTGCCGGGATTTGAGTCTCCTGCAAGATTAGTTCTTGCTTCAATAGTATAGGTTGCCGGAACAGACAAGTCTGCTTGAGTAGCAAAAGTGAAAGACACACTTGCGCCTGCGGTAATTGTACCACTATAATTTTCTACGACCGGAGTACCGGCATCTATAGTGTATTGTACTTCGGGATTGGTTATATCATTGCTTCCAAAGTTTTTTATAGTAATTACTATGTCTTCGTTGGCAGTTAATATTCCGTTAACAGGTGCGTCTATACTGGTAACTCCAATATCGTTAGGTTGTGGAGGTGTTAATCCAAGATGAGCTACTACGTGGCGTCTTCCCGGATCAAAAAATTCTGCAACATGCCAAAAAGTGTTATCGTCGGCAGGATCAACAGTTAGATGAACGTAATCTGCCAAGCGCAAACTGGGATTGTTTGCAGTACTTTGAGCGATTAATTCTTCGGCAACGGTCATTTGTCCCAGCGGGTCTCCTGCAAAACGTCCGGTATAGTATATAGCTATTCTTTCTGTGTTGCTTAACGTTGTATATCCCATAGCAATGTCTCCGTTTCCGTTCATTGCCATACTTCCGGAGAAGGCATGCTTTCCATTATTCGGTGACAAATAGGTTCCTTCTTGATATATTGTCCAAGGTTGTCCGTCAGCTGTTTGACGTAGTTCGTACCAACGAATTCCTGCCAATTCTCCGGTTCCGGCTTCTGTATCAACCACAAAATTCATCACGGCAGAGTTATAAGTAGGAAATCTTCTGTATTGCACTTGATTCATCATCGTAGCCTGAAGCGCATCTTGATCAGGTCCGCCTCCGGGTTGAGGTAAGTTACTAAAACTTCCTCCGTCAAAAACACTTGTAAAATCGGCAGTAATGATTTCTTGAGCAGCCCCGATGGTTGAGTTGGCTGTATTTGTCCAATCTATTGAAGCACTCCATATTTTTAAATGGTCGTCACTAACGCCAGCCCAAGCATCGTCTTGTAAGTAAACAATGGGTACCGGGGTTCCGGCGGGAGCCCAAACGTCATCTGTAGTATGAAATGCATGAGGACTATAAAAACCACTGGTAGCTATACCCGGTAAAGGTAATCCAACAAATTGTGCGGGATTTCCGTTAAGCATTTCATTTCTTTCTACCGCAAAAACTCTGTTGGTAGAACTAATATTTGCCGTTACCATATAAACATCTCCAAATGCGGCAAACTTTGTATAATCGGGAAATGCACCTGTACCAAATCCGGTAGTATAAATGTACCAACCATCGTTAACAGGGTCAGAACCTTGACAAACGGCTACGTTAAAACCGTTTGGGCTGTTATCAAATTCTGTAATAACAAAACGATCTGCTTGTGCGTCATAAAACACAATAGGGTCTCCAATAGCATTTCCCGGAAACAAGGTTGCCAGAGAAGCTGCGTTGGTAAGTGGGTTTCCGGATTTATCAAAAATTCTAAAAGAAGTGTTCCAAGCCGCTATATAGTGATTGGGTCCGGCTGCACCGGTAGGATCACCCGGTGTCCCCGTAGAGGTAGTACTTAAAAATGTTAAAAGAGGTGGTTGTACACGTTGAAGCTGAGCGTTTTTTTGGTTGTCAACCAGCGGGTCTCCTCCTTTTGGAAATCCTTTTCCGGGAACAACAATATTCCCCCGACGCATTTTAGGGTGTCCTAAGGTTCCTTTGTCATTTGCAGGAATAAACGTTCCGTTTTCCATCTGTTGAGCCAAACTGGGTACATAGATAGGACCTTCTATCATTCCAAAGGATGTTGGGCCGAAGGTTTCTTGTGCTTTCACAGTAAAAGAAAATACTGCTACAAGCACTAACATAAAATAATTTTTTAGTTTCATTAGTTTAAGTTTAAGGT
>WFXA01000133.1 GCA_015490835.1 Flavobacteriaceae bacterium
CGCACAAGATGTAAAGCGTTTTTTATTTTTTAAAACACAAAATATTGAAAAAACAGAAGATCTTCTGCAAGAAACATTTATTAAGTTATGGGAAAATTGCGACAATGTAAATGTTTTAAAGGTAAAAAGTTATTTGTTTACTGTTGCAAACAATTTGTTTTTAAATCACACAAAACATTTAAAGGTAGTTCGTAATTATCAAAAAGGACTAAATGACTCTGTAAATAAACAATCACCCGAATATTTAATGATAGAAAAAGAATTTTTATTGAAAGTTGAAAAGTCTATAAGTGAATTGCCCGACAAACAACGGGAAGTATTTTTATTAAGTAGAATAGAAAAGATGAAATATAAAGAAATTGCTCTGCTATTGGGAGTATCTATAAAAACGGTTGAAAAAAGAATGCACGACGCTTTAAAAGTTATAAATAAAAAGATAGGAAAGGTGTAATTCCATTACTGTCCGGCAAAAAATAAATATAACAATAGGGTTTTTTAAATTTAAGTTGTCCTATACTTGAAAATATGGAAAAAGAAAAAGTAAATACTACATTTTTGGCAAAATGGTTTGAAGGAAGCATAACCGATGCTGAATTTCAGCAATATGTATCTGAAAATGAATTTTTGCATTATCAAAAACTAAAAAAAGGGGTGGACGCTTATGCGTTTCTTGAAAAACCCGTTGATGACACATTTAAAGTTATTAGGGAAAAAATTGCGAAAAAGAAAAACTACCAACTTAAACACCTCTACACCAAATGGGCGGTATCCATAGCCGCCGGTTTGGTTTTGTTTTTCGGTCTTTTTACTTTATTAAAAAATGACATCGAAATTATTAAAACAGATAGAGGAGAACAAAAAACCATTGCTTTGCTTGATGGTTCAACCGTTTTGTTAAATAATGATTCTACATTACGTTACGACAAAAGCAACTGGGAAGATTTTAGAAAAGTAACCCTTAAGGGAGAAGCTTTTTTTAAAGTAAAGAAGGGAAGTGCGTTTACCGTAGTTACAGATGAAGGAAGGGTGCAAGTACTGGGTACTTCTTTTAATGTTAATAGTGATACCAATTTTTTTGAAGTAACTTGTTTTACAGGAAAAGTAAGCGTTAAAACAACTACAGATAGCTTGCCGGTTATTCTTTTACCCAAAGACTCCTATCGGAAAATAGGAAATACCATTACATCAGAAAAAATACCTTATAAAAGACCCTCTTGGATTGAAGGGGAAAGTACCTTTACCAAAATGCCTCTAAAATATGTTTTAAGTGCTTTTGAGAAGCAATATAATATTAAATTTATATTGGATAATGTTGATGATTCTGTTATTTTTACAGGAAGTTTTACACATTCTAATATTAATATTGCTTTAGAGTCTGTTTTTAAAACTGCAGGAATACGTTATAAAAAAACAGATAAACAAACGATAGTGCTTAGCTTCGGTCAATGACAAAAAAACTTCTTTTAATTATATTGTTTGTTGTTTTATCTAAAGCAGTCTTTTCTCAAGAAAAGATTGCTTTTTCTGTTGAGGTTGTTAACCAACCACTCGATGAAGTATTTGTTACCATTGAAGATTTATTTGGTGTACGATTTTCTTATATTGAAAAAACGGTTCAAAATAAAACAGTTACATTAACAAAAAAGAAGCGAACACTAAAAGGAATACTTCAAGATATAACCAAACAAACCCAAGTAAAATTTAGTTTTTTAAATAATAGGTACATTATTGTAGCACCAATAAAAAATGACAATGTTATTTCTTTTTCAAAAATACAACAACTGCAAAGTGTTATTTTATTTGGTTATTTAACAAAAGGGATAACCAAAAATAAAGATGGCTCATTTGTCTTAAAACCTAAAAAACAGGGTATTTTGGCAGGTCTGGTAGAAGCCGATGTTTTAGAAAGTATTCAGCAATTACCGGGAGTAGTAAGCCCAAACGAAACCGCAACAGGTTTTACCGTGAGAGGAGGGCAAACCGACCAAAACCGAATTATATGGAATGGTATTACAATGTATCATAAAGGACATCTTTTTGGAATGTTATCCGGATTTAATCCCAATATTACACAAAAAGTTAATTTTTATAACAAAGGAACCCCTCCGCAATATGGCGAGCGCATTTCTAGTGTAATAGATATAAGCTCTAACCAATACGTAAAAAATAAGTTTAAAATAGGAGCCGGAATTAATGGTATTAATGCCGATATTTTTTCGGAAGTGCCTATTATAAAAAATAAAGTAAGCCTTCAGTTTGCTGCCAGAAAAAGTTATACCGAAGATTTAACTTTTAAAAAACTTGCCAAAAAAATTTTTCAAACAACTAAAATAAAGAATACAAAAAATAAAACAAACGATTTTACCTTTTCAGACTATACTTTTAAATTGTTAATAGAACCAACACCCAATTCGATTATTTCGTTAAGCGGAATCTCTATAACAAACCGGTTAGATTTTCTTGTTTTAAATAATGAAGAAACAAATTCGTTAAATGATGT
>WFXA01000134.1 GCA_015490835.1 Flavobacteriaceae bacterium
ACCTTTTTTCAGTTTTTTAAAAATTACTTTTTAATAAAACGTTTGGTTACAATACCTTCTTGCGAAGTAAATCTTATAAAATAAGCTCCCGAAGCAAAATTAGAAATGTCTAGTGTTGTAGATCTTTCTACATTATTAAGTTCCATTACTAATTTTCCATACATAGAGAATATTTTTAAATTTTCAATTTGTCCTGAAACCTTTTCAACTGTGATAGAATTGTTAACAGGATTGGGATACAATCTAAACTGTTTGTTGCCCTCGTTAAGTTTGTATGTTTCGATGGGTACTGCTTTGGTAGCATCTACACAAAATGCAGTAGCTTCCGAAGAGCCAAAACTTCCTCCGGTAACGATGGTTCCTACTGAGCTGGAAAGCGTATAAGAACCAATTCCGTAGGAACAACAAATACCATCTCCATACGAGTCGGTAATGGTAAATGTATAGTCACCGGAAGCCAATCCGTTAATGGTTTCAGTTACGGTTGAACCGTCCGGATTTCCAGTTGAATAACTATTTGAAGCAACTGTTGTTCCGGCTGCATTTTTAAGATTCCAACCTGTTTCCTCCGGATAATTATCGAAGGTGATAGATAGCGTTAAATTAGCAGTAGCACAGTTGTTTCCTCCACCGCCTCCACCACCGGTAGTAAGCGAAACATCATCGATAGCAATATCTGCTTGCCAAGTTCCTCCGGTTACACGATTAAATCGTAACTGAACGGTGCTTCCTACATACGAAGCTAAGTCTACACTTGCAGATAACCAACTATTTCCTTGATTTCCGGTTTGGCTCCAAAGGCTTGTCCAAGAGTTTCCGTTATCGGTAGAAGCTTCTAAATTAATTGTTCCCATATCGCTTGAGCCGTACATATGGTATTTAAAACTAAACGTAGCAGCAGTTTCAGCAGTTAAATCAAAACAAGGTGAATTAAGAATGACTTGTTTATTTGGGTAACCTGTTCCGTTACCGGAAGCCTCTACATAAATATAATAGGTTCCTTGTATGGCACTAGATGGACCTGTGTTACTTGATGGAGTTCCGTTGGCATCAACTGTCCAGTTTAAATCATCGGCTGTAGATTGTGTCCAAGCACCAATGGTGTTTTCAAAACCTTCGGAATAAGGGAATGAGCTAATACCTCCTGAGCATCCTGTTGTGTTTCCGGTGGTTGTTACCGAAACCGTATTACTATTTGCCGAAGTATTTCCGGCAGCATCTTTTGCAACTACATAAAAACTATAGGTAGTGGAAGCGGTTAAACCGGAAACCGGATAATTGGTGTTTGCCGTTGTACCTAGTAAATTACCGTTTTGGAATACATCATAACCTGTTACTCCTACATTGTCTGATGAGGCAGTCCAAGAGAGGTTTGTAGTTGTCTGGGTAGTTCCTGAAGCGGTTAAATTTGTTGGTGCTGTTGGAGCTTGTGTATCTGCACCGCCACCTGTTGTTAGAGAGACATCGTCTATAGCAATATCGGCTTGCCACGTACTTCCGGTTACTCTATTAAAACGAAGTTTTACCAAATCGCCCACATAAGCACTTAAATCTATTGAAGCACTTAGCCAAGCATTGCCTTGGTTTCCTGTTTTGGTCCAAAGCGTAGTCCAAGTACTACCATTATCGGTTGAGGCTTCTAACTTTATACTTCCCATGTCGGTTGCGCCGTACATGTGATATTGAAAGTTAAAAGATGCGGAAGAAGCACTGCTTAAGTCGAAACAAGGAGAATTAAGAATGGCTTGTTTGTATGGATAACCTGTTCCGTTACCCGAAGCTTCCACATAAATATAATAAGTTCCTTGAACGGCACTGGAAGGACCTGTATTACTAGAAGGTGTTCCGTTAGCATTAACTGTCCAGTTTAAGTCATCGTTTGTGGCTTGTGACCATTGTCCGATTGTGTTTTCAAACCCTTCAGAATATGGGAAAGAAGAAACATCTGCGGTACAGTTGCCTCCACCGCCTCCACCACCTGTAGAACCGGATATTTTAAAAGAAGCTACGCGGCTTCTTCTTACGGTAGAAGCACTTCCTTTCATATATTCGCCAATATGCCAAAAGGTTAAATCATCTGTAGGGTCTACAGTAAGTTGTGCATAATCTCCGTATCTTCCGTCTGTACGGTTTGTTTTTGCATCACCATCAGCTATAACTTGTTCAGAAACTGTCATACTTCCTAGAGGATCATTAACTAATCTTCCTGTATATCGAAGCGAAGTATAAACAGAGCTGCTTACAATGGTATATCCTAATCCTATATTACCTTGGCTATCCATATTAATACTTCCACAAAAGGCACTATGACCGTTTGGCTGCGTGTAAGTACCTTCTTGGTAAATAGACCAAGGTTGGTTATCGTCGTTTTGTCTAAGTTCAAACCAACGAATTCCGGCACGCGTATCATTTCCGGAAACATCAACAACAAAATTCATCACTACCGAATTATGGGTAGGAAATCTTCTGTAGTTGGTCATAAACATCATAGTGGCTTGAAGTGCATCAATATTGGGGCCCGAGCCGGGTTCGTCTAAGTTTTGAAAACTTCCTCCGTTAAAAACACTATCAAAAGGAGTGGTATTTAACGATTGCGAAAGTGTAATTGAAGAGTTGGAAGGTGTGTTCCAATCTACGGTTGTTGTCCAAATTTTTAAGTGGTCTTGTGAGACTCCGCTCCAACTGTCGTCTTGCAAGTAAACAATAGAATGTCCAACTCCGGCAGGTGGTAATGATGCACCGGTTGCGTTAAAACCTCCGGGACTGTAAAACCCGCTATTTTGTATTCCGGGAAGCGGAAATCCTATCATTTGGGCATTGGTATTCCCAACGAGCATTTTATCTCGCTCAACTGCATATACCACTTCACTTGTTCCGGGAGAGCCTTGGTCTTTATTTGCAGTTATATAATAACCGTCTGACCAAATTGAAAGTTTTTCATAATCGGGGAATGTTCCTGTATTAAAACGGTAGGTGTACCATCCGTCATTTACCGGGTCGGGTCCTTTACAAACGGCAATTAAAAAACCGTTGGGAGTGTTACTAAACTCCATAATAATAAACCGGTCTGCAAATCGATCGTAAACTACAATGGGGTCGCCAAGTGTTTCGTTAGGAAATAAGGTGCCTAATGAAGCTTCCGGCATTAAAACGTTTCCGTTTCTATCTAAAATTCCAAAACCTGAATTGAAAGCATATACATAATGATTGGGACCTATGGCACCTGTTGGATCGTTTAAAACTGTTCCGAGATGTGCGTCAAAATTTGCGATGGGAGCTCGTCCTTGTCTGGTTTGGGCATTACTTCGTTGAATGGAAACGAGCGGGTCTTCACCTATTGGAAGGCCTTTTCCGGGGATAAATGTATTTTGACCCATTCTCTTTGGAGGTGCAACATCTTCAAATCCAGAAGCAGAAATAATATTGTCCATTGAAGATAACGGAGGGATTTCTCTCATGTAAGCAGCGGTAGTAAAAGAGGTGGCGGTAAGTGTGTTTTCTTGTGCTGTAATACACCAAACACTTAAAAATAAAATTAAAAATAGAAGTCTTTTTTTCATAAAAATTAGATTAAAGGTTATTTTGTTGGGTTAAAAGTAAAGAAAATGTAATAAATATTAAAAAAATGTTAATAAACAGTAAAAAGTTAATATTTCTTGTGCTGAAAAATAAATATTGATATTACTGAATCTGAAATATTTATTAAAAGCGTAAAAAAAGACCTTCCGGAGTGGAAGGTCTTTATAAAGTATAAAATTGTTAAACAACTTATTTTCTATCTCTGTTTCTATTGTCTCTACCTCGATTATTTTTACTGTTATGATCTCTTCTTGGTTTTGATACATAGCCTTCAGGTTTAGGAAGCAGTGCTTTTCTTGAAACTTTTTCTTTTTTTGTTCTAGGGTCTGTACCGAAGTATTTAACATCTATAACATCTCCTAAGTTTACTACATCGGTAACATTTTCGGTACGTTTCCAATCCAGTTCCGAAACGTGAAGCAATACTTCATTTCCTGGGGCATCAACGAATTCAACTACGGCACCGAAGTCGAGAATTTTAATCACTTTTACTTCATATACACTTCCTACCTCAGGTTTAAACAAGAGTGATTCTATTTTCTTCAATACTTTATCTATTCCGTCTTGGTTGGTTCCAAGAATTTCAACTACACCTTGTTCGTCAACTTCGTTGATTACAATGGTAGTATCTGTTTCTTTTTGTAATTCTTGGATTACTTTTCCGCCGGGTCCGATTAATGCACCTATATAATCTTGAGGAATGGTAGTTGTTATTATTTTTGGTGCGTGCGCTTTTACCGATTCTCTTGGTTCGGAAATAGTTTCAACCAATTTATCAAGGATATGAAGTCTTCCTTCTCTTGCTTGTTTTAATGCACTTACTAAAATTTCGTAGCTAAGCCCTTTAATTTTAATATCCATTTGGCAAGCGGTAATTCCGTCTGCTGTACCGGTTACTTTAAAGTCCATATCTCCTAAGTGATCTTCATCACCGAGAATATCGCTAAGTACAGCATAGTTTTCACCATCAGAAATTAATCCCATAGCAATACCACTAACCGGTTTTTTAAGTTGAATTCCTGCGTCCATAAGTGCCATTGTACCGCTACATACAGTAGCCATAGAAGAAGAACCATTAGATTCTAATACTTCACTAACTACTCTGACAGTGTATGGGCAATCTTCAGGAATCATTCCTTTTAATGCTCTTTGTGCTAAGTTACCATGACCTATTTCTCTTCGTGAAGTTCCTCTAAGTGGTCTGGCTTCACCTGTTGAAAAAGGAGGGAAATTATAATGTAAATAAAATGTTTCTTCACCTTGAAGAGTAGGAGAATCTATTATATTAGCTTCTCTTGATGTTCCTAAGGTTACAGTTGCTAGTGCTTGGGTTTCACCTCTGGTGAAAATAGCAGAACCATGTGTTGAGGGTAAATAATCTACTTCGCACCAGATTGGGCGAACTTCTGTAGTTTTTCTACCATCTAGTCTTAGTCCTTCTGTCAAGACAAGTTTTCTTACAGCTTCTTTATAGGTTTTTTTGAAATATTTAGAGACTAAGTCTCCATTTTCTTCTAATTCTTCTTCGCTAAAAAGTTCTTGAACCTCTTCTTTTATTTTTGAAAAAGCTTCGCTTCGTTCATGTTTTCCAGTTCCCATTTTAGCTACTTCATAACATTTGTTATAAGCTGCTTCAAATACTTTCTTTTCTATTGCTTCATCTTCTCTTTCTTGTTCGTATTCACGAGTCGCTTTTTTTCCAACGGCTTCAGCTAATCGAATTTGCGCTTCACATTGTTTTTTTATGGCTTCATGGGCAAATTTAATTGCTTCAGCCATTTCTTCTTCGCTACATTCATTCATTTCTCCTTCTACCATAGCTACACTGTCGACGGAAGCACCTACCATAATATCCATATCTGCTTGTTCCATTTGTTCTCTGCTAGGGTTTATAATAAACTCATCGTTTATTCTAGCAACTCGAACTTCAGAAATCGGATACTCAAAAGGAATGTCGCTTAATTGAATAGCTGCAGATGCAGCTAAACCTGCTAATGCATCCGGCATAACATTATCATCGTGTGACATAAGTTGTATCATTACTTGTGTTTCGGCGTGATAATCGCTAGGGAATAGGGGTCTTAAAACACGATCTACTAATCGCATTACTAAAATTTCATCATTACTAGGTCTTGCTTCTCTTTTAAAGAATCCTCCGGGATAGCGACCTGCTGCTGCGAATTTTTCGCGATAATCTATGGTTAAGGGTAAAAAATCTACCGGGCTTGATTCGTAGTTGGAAACTACGGTTGCCAATAGCATAGCGTCTCCCATTCGTACTACTACTGATCCATGAGCTTGTTTTGCAAGTTTTCCGGTTTCGAGAATAATTTCTCTGCCATCATCTAATACAATGGTTTCTTTTGTTGTTTTTGGAATCATAATTTTTTTGTTTTTCTCAGTACTATTTTATAACTGAGTTGTTAAACAATGGTCGTTACTTGCTCTTTGCAAGTAAGTTGTTGTGTTGTGAGTAGTGGTTGACCAATGAAAAACTTTTAGGTAGCTTTTCTATTTTTTGAAAATAAATAATTTCAAAAAAAGTATGGGAGCTAATTATAGCTCCCAATAAAAATTACTTACGTAATCCTAATTCTTTAACAATTGCACGATATCTCATAATATCTTTTTTCATAAGATAATCTAATAATGCGCGTCTTTTTCCTACTAATTTAACCAATGATCTTTCTGTATTGAAATCTTTATGGTTTTTTTTGAGGTGCTGTGTTAAGTGCTGAATTCTATGTGTGAATAAAGCGATTTGCCCTTCGGCTGAACCTGTGTCTGTTTCAGATTTTCCGTGTTTTTTAAAAATGTCTTTTTTTACTTCTGGTGTTAAATACATGCCAATATTATTTTAATGATTTTTATGTATTGATATACAATTTATTGTAATCAAGCCGCAAAGATACTATTTTTAGTTTAAACGGAAAGTGAAATGTTTATTTTGTTGACAAACAAGTACTATTTATTTCAAAAAGGCTGTATAAAAACAGCCTCTTTTGAATTAAAATGGGTTTCTAAAATTATTTTTTAATAAATTTCTTGTTTAATTTTTTTCCTTCGATATTCATAGTAACAAAATAAGTTCCGGTCTGTAAGTCGCTTACATCTAAAGTGTTTTGATTAGATATTTGAGATGAAATAATTGTTTTACCGTTCATATCAATAACTTGAACCTTTGTGTTTTTTAAATTTGGTAATGAAAAGTTAAGGACATCGGTTGCTGGAATGGGGTAAATAGATAACCCGAGTTTGTCAAATTCGGAAGTTGCCAGTTGTGAATCGCCTTCGAGATAGACGTGTTGTGTGTTTATTTGCGGGTTGTCGTATTCGTCAACAATTCCGCTTGGCCATTCGATTCTAATTTTATCGATTGTTGTGCTTTGTCCAATTCCAAAATGTGCAGTAAGTGTGTTCATATGGCTAAATCCTTCTCCCGAACGTACTTCGCGCATTTGTATGCCCCAGTCGCCATAAATAATAATTCGAGCTCCTATTCCGTCTGCGTTACTTTGTACACCTTGAAGTATCATTTTTACCCAATTGTTACTATTACCTTGATTAATCCATAGGTTTCCGTTGTGGGCAACATCTAAAAATCCGTCGTTATTATAATCTGCAATGGCTCCTTCATCAAAAGGAAGGTTATAACCTGTAAAGGTCATATCTCCATTATTAAGGTATATTTCGCTAGACATTTCTGAAAAAATATCGACAAATCCATCGTTATCAAAATCGGCTCCTTGGTTTTCCCAAGCACCAAGGTCATTTTGGTTTATTCCGGTTGTGGCGATGATGTCTGTGTAAACTCCGGTTCCATCATTTTCGTAAAACCGGTTTTGTTCGTCGTGGTTTACTGTAAAAGCATCAAAATCTCCATCATTGTCAAAATCGGCAAAAACTGTTGACCAAGATTGTGCGTTATCTGCCATATTAATACTGGCTGCTACTTCGCTCCAAGTTCCGTCCCCATTATTTCTATACATAGCATTGGTTCTTTCAGGGTCTCCGGGGGTTGAACCTTGACGACATTTTGTTAAGTACATATCTGTATCACCGTCGTTGTCGTAATCTACCCATAGCGAAGCGTAATTTCCTGCTAAATCTAATGTTTGAATTAAGGTTTGGTCGAGTACCATATTTTGGTTACTGTCGTTTCGGTAAGGATGACTTTCATCTACATCATGGCAAACAAAAGCATCTAAATCGCCATCGTTATCGATGTCTACCATATTAGAGCGTTGCGAAAAAATATACTCAGGATGGGTTTGCTCTGTATACGAAGTTCCATCATTACTAGCAAATAGGAACGATACTCTTGCGCCGTTTCCTAAAACAAAATCGGTATATCCGTTTTCGTCTAAATCTCCTGCAGCGATACTCCAAGTAGGAGGGTTTTGAATTGTCATATTAATAAATACCGAATTAAATGTTCCGTTGGCTTGTTGGTAATCAATACCAATTCCGTTTTCGGTTATTCTTACATAATCGTCTAAATGATCTCCGTTTATGTCTAATCCGGCGGAGGAATATACAGGATAGTTTGCTATATCACTGCTATGGTTAATAAAATAAACTTGAGAAAAACTTATTGCAGAAATAAGTAATGTCAGTAATAGAATAGTTTTTGTTTTCATAGTTGATTTTTTTTTTTTTTGAGACACTAAAGGTAGAAAAAATAGTGTAATTAAATACATTGTTGTTTATTAACCTTCTTTGAGTTGTATTTCGCGTATTTTTTTAAATAGATTGGAGGAGTAAACAAAATTGGTTACATCTGTGTTATTGGTTTTAAATATTTCTTTGTTAGATCCTTTCCAAACAAGTTTACCATTTTTCAGAAAAACGATGCTTTCGCCAATTTCCATAACAGAATTCATATCATGGGTAACGACTATGGTGGTGATGTCGTACTCTTTTGTTATTTCTTGAATAAGATTATCTATTAAAATTGCTGTCTTGGGGTCTAACCCGGAGTTGGGTTCGTCACAAAATAAATACTTTGGGTTGTTAACGATTGCACGGGCAATAGAAACTCTTTTTTGCATTCCTCCCGAAATTTCGGAAGGGAATTTAGTGTTCACATTTTCTAAATTAACTCGTTTTAATACTTGGTTAACTCTATGAAGCATCTCATCTCTTTTCTGGTTGGTAAACAAGCGCAACGGAAACATAACGTTTTCTTCAATATTCATAGAATCGAATAGAGCACCTCCTTGAAAGAGCATTCCTATGTGTTCTCGCAGGTCTCTTTTTTCTTCATCATCCATTTTTAAAATAGATTTTCCATCAAAACATATTTCGCCTTCATTAGGAGCAAACAAACCAATTAAACATTTTAAAAAAACTGTTTTTCCACTTCCGCTTTGTCCTATAATAAGATTGGTTTTTCCTCTTTCAAACTTGGCAGAAATTCCTTTTAAAATTTCTTCTTCTCCAAAACGTTTGTGTATGTTAATAGCTTCAATCATTAGCTTAGTAGCATTTGGGTAATTATATAATTAGTGAGAATGATGAGAACGCTTGTCCAAACAAAAGATTTGGTGCTGGCTTTTCCTACCTCTAGAGCACCTCCTTTCATGTAATATCCTTGCCAGGAAGGTACCGTTGCCAGAATAAATGCAAAAACAAATGTTTTAATAAAAGCATAGGTAATATGAAAAGGAACAAAATCTAATTGCAGTCCTCTTATAAAAGCATCTGAGGTGCTAAAATCTCCATAAACACTAGCTATCCATCCTCCAAAAATTCCTAAAAACATTGAGATCATAATTACAAACGGGTATAATAATAACGCTATTATTTTGGGAAATACCAAATAGTTTAGTGAGTTTACACCCATAACTTCAAGAGCATCTATTTGTTCGGTTACACGCATCGAGCCAATACTTGATGTGATAAACGAGCCTACTTTTCCTGCCATAATGATTGATATAAATGTTGGAGAAAATTCTAAAATAATAGATTGTCTTGTAGCAAAACCAACCAAATAATCGGGCAGAAGCGGATTGTCCATATTTAGTGCAGTTTGAATGGCTACAACACCTCCTACAAAAAATGAAATAAATGTAACAATACCTAAAGAGTCTATTACAAGGTCGTCTATTTCTTTAAAAATTAGCTCTTTAAGTACTACTCTTTTTGTAGGATTAGAAAATACTTTTCTAATCATTATAAAATAAGAACCCGTATCGAAAAGGTATTTTAGCATAGGTGTTTTTATAGGCTTGCTAAAGTAATAAATTTAGTTAATAGATTTGCCTACTTATTTTTTTATGTATCGGTACTTATTGTGTTGGGCAGTTCGTTTGTATCATCTTTTAAATATGGAAAATATTTTTTAAGTTGATTTCCGGCTTCGGTAATTCCGGAAACGAGTCCTTGTTTTATTTCTCCTTTTTTAAAATGTGATATAATATTATTTTTTGTAGATTCCCAAAAGTCATCAGGAACAACACTATTAATACCAACGTCTCCCATAATTACCAGTTGTTTGTCTTCTACAGCAACATAAATAAGTACACCGTTACTGTTTTTTGTATTGTTCATATGTAAAAAGTCGAAAACTTTTACAGCTCTATCAAATACATCACCGGCGGGATGTTGTGGAGTATTAAAATGTGCCTCCAGATGCACCCTAATTTCACCCGAAGTATTTTTTTCGGCACGTCTTATAGCCTCAACTATTTCGGCTTCTTGGGTTGGTGTTAAAAAATCTTCAACTTTAGACATTAGTTTTTCTTACCGAAATCAAACTCTACTTTTGGTGCTTTGTCACTACCTTTTTCTGCTTCAAAATAGTCCATAGGTTTAAACTTTCCTACAAACATATTTATGATGTTGTTAGGAAACGTTTTTAAGTGCATATTATAGGGTTTTACGGTTTCGTTAAATCGATTACGCTCTACGTTTATTCGGTTTTCGGTACGTTCCAGTTCGTTAATTAATTCTTTAAAGTTTTCATTTGCTTTCAGTTCAGGGTATCTTTCAAAAACGGCTAAAAGGCGTGAAAGCGCAGAGGTTAATCCGCTCTGTGCTGCTTGAAATTGTTTGAGTTGCTCGGGGGTAATGTTGCTCGGGTCAATGTTTATTGAGGTTGCTTTGCTACGTGCTTCAATAATTTTGGTCAAGGTTTCTTGTTCAAACTCAGCATATCCCTTTGCCGTGTTTACGATATTAGGTATAAGATCTGCTCTACGTTGGTAGGTACTCTCTACATTAGCCCATTGCGATGTAGCGGTTTCTTGTAGTTTAATAGCGGTATTGTAAAATTTTGGTCCTATCATAAACCCTACAATAGCAAGTAAGGCAACAATGGCGATGATAACAAAAAGCGATTTTTTCATGATTAGTGATGGTTGTTAAAGTAATATTATAAATGGTTTTTAATTTTTAGTAATTCTTTTTTTACGTGTTCTAATTTACAAATTATTTCAAAATTAGTTGTTGTTTTTTGTTTATTTTCTTTTAGATGAATTTTTGCACCTTCGAGTGTAAAGCCTCTTTCTTTAACCAAGTGAAAGATAAGTTGAAGGTTTTTTATGTCTTCGGGAGTAAATTTTCGATTTCCTTTCGCATTTTTTTTCGGTTTAATTATATCAAATTCTTTTTCCCAAAATCGGATAAGTGAAGCATTTACGCCAAAAGCTTTGGCGACTTCTCCTATACCGTAATATCGTTTTTCGGGTAGTGCTACGTACATTAGTCAAGTGATTGATTTTCGAGTTGCGCTTCTTTAAGCAGTTCGATAAACTCTTCGGTAGTTAGGTTTCCGTAATAAAAATTAATAGGGTTAATACGTTCACCGTCTTTAAAAATTTCGTAATGTAAATGGGGTGCTTCACTTCTTCCTGTGCTTCCTACAAAGCCTATTAGGTCTCCTCTTTTTACTTTTTGTCCCATTTTTACATTGTATTTGTATAAATGAGCATAAAGGCTTATGTAACCAAAACCGTGATCTATACGTATATGATTTCCGTAACCTGTTGCTGCGTTGTCGGCTCTTACTACTATGCCGTCTCCGGAAGCAAAAACAGGTGTTCCGCGGGGAGCGGTAAAATCCATACCCCAATGAAATTTTCTTGCCTTAGTGAAAGGGTCTTTTCTATACCCAAAACCTGAAGCAACACGTGTTAAGTCTTCGTTTCTAACGGGTTGAATAGCCGGAATGGCTGCCAATAATTTTTCTTTATCGGCTGCTAGTTGGGCGATTTCTTCTAAGGATCTTGACTGAATGACAATTTGTTTTGTTAAAATATCCAATTTTTTACTGGTTGAGATAATAAGCTTAGAGTTGTCAAAACCTTCAAGGTCTTTGTATCTGTTTACTCCGCCAAATCCTGCTTTGCGCTGTTCTTCAGGAATGGGATTGGCTTCAAAATACACTCGGTATAAACTGTTGTCGCGTTGGGCAATTTCGTCTAATACTACTTGAGCATGCTCCATTTTTTTATTGAGAAGCTCAAACTGAAGCTCCATATTAGAAAGTTCTCGTTTAAGTTCTTTTTCCTTAGGAGTTTCTATGTATGGAAGGTTTAAGTAAACCAATAAGAGTAGAAAACCACTTAAAAACATACCCAAAATGCTGAGTAATAAAAACCCTAATTTACGCCCTTTTTTAGGTTCAATTTTCCTGTAGGATAATGTTTCGCTATCGTAATAATATTTTACTTTAGACATATCTTAAAAATACCTATTTTTGCTGTTTGGTAGCTGTAACGAGCTACAAATATAATAAATTGTTTGTGTAACCATAAACTGCGTGAATTTTATATAAAATTTAACAAATGAAATCCAAAGAAATACGTTCCCGTTTTTTAGAGTTTTTTGAATCAAAAAAGCATAAAATAGTTCCATCTGCTCCGATGGTAATTAAAGATGACCCTACACTAATGTTTACCAATGCGGGGATGAACCAGTTTAAAGAATATTTTCTGGGTAATAAACCTGTTGTAGATTCTAGAATTACCGATACTCAAAAATGCTTGCGAGTAAGTGGTAAACACAACGATTTGGAAGAAGTGGGAATGGATACCTACCACCACACCATGTTTGAAATGCTGGGAAATTGGAGTTTTGGCGATTATTTTAAAAAAGAAGCAATTTCTTGGGCTTGGGAGCTGTTAACCGAAGTTTATGGAATTGATAAAGAAATATTATACGTAACCATTTTTGAAGGAGATGCTTCCGAAGGTCTAAAACGCGATAGCGAAGCCTTTGATTTATGGAAACAATACGTTCCCGAAGACCGAATAATTAACGGAAATAAAAAAGACAACTTTTGGGAGATGGGTGAGCAAGGTCCCTGCGGACCGTGCAGTGAAATACATGTTGATATTCGTCCAAAAGAAGAACGCGAAAAAATATCGGGAAGAGATTTAGTCAATCAAGATCATCCTCAAGTGGTTGAAATATGGAATCTGGTGTTTATGCAGTTTAACCGAAAAGCAGACGGAAGCCTTGAAAAACTTCCTGCCCAACACGTAGATACCGGAATGGGTTTTGAACGCCTTTGCATGGTACTTCAAAACAAACAAAGCAACTACGACACCGATGTTTTTACACCCATTATTAGGGAGATTGAAGCTGTAACAAAATCAAAATATGGCAACGATGAAAAAGTTGATATTGCCATTCGTGTTATTGCAGACCATCTTCGAGCGGTTGCTTTTTCAATAGCAGACGGGCAATTACCGGCAAACTCGGGTGCAGGTTATGTGATTCGTCGTATTTTGAGGAGAGCGATTCGATACGGATTTACTTTTTTAAACACCAAACAACCTTTTATTTATAAATTGGTGCCTACTTTGGTGAAACAAAAGGGAGCAGCTTTTCCGGAGTTAAAAAAAGAAAAAAATCTCATTACTAATGTTATTAAAGAAGAAGAGGCTTCTTTTTTACGAACCTTGGATCAAGGGTTATTGCTTTTAGATAACATTATAAAAAATGCAAAAGGAAAAGAAATTTCGGGTAAAAAAGCATTTGAACTGTACGATACATTTGGGTTTCCTAAAGATTTAACAGCACTTATTCTTCAAGAGAAAGGATTTTCGTTTAATACTAAAGAGTTCGACGAAGAACTTCAAAAGCAAAAAGAGCGCTCTCGTGCAGCAACTAAAGTTGAAACAGGTGATTGGGTGATTTTACAAGAGGATGATGTAGAAGAATTTATAGGTTACGACTATCTTCAGGCACAAGTTAAAATTACCCGTTATAGAAAGGTAACCAATAAAAAAGACGGCGATTTGTACCAATTGGTTTTTAATCTTACTCCGTTTTACCCCGAAGGAGGAGGTCAAGTAGGCGATAAAGGATATCTCGAAGCTCCAAACGGGGAGGTGGTTTATATTATTGATACAAAAAAGGAAAATAATTTAATTATTCATTTTGCAAAGAACCTGCCAAGAAACCCAAAAGACACCTTTAAAGCGGTAGTAGACGAAAAACAACGCAAACGTACAGCAGCAAATCACAGTGCAACGCATTTGCTTCATCAAGCGTTGCGAAATATTTTGGGGACACACGTAGAACAAAAAGGATCTATGGTACATAGCGGGTATTTACGGTTTGATTTTTCGCATTTTGCCAAGCTAACTTCAGATGAACTAAAACAGGTTGAAGATTTTGTAAATGCAAGGATTAGAGAAGGGATTGAGTTAGAAGAAAAAAGAAACATACCCTTTAACCAAGCTATTAAAGAAGGAGCTATAGCACTTTTTGGCGAAAAATATGGCGATACAGTACGAGCTATAAAATTTGGAAAGTCTGTAGAGTTGTGTGGTGGAACTCATGTTGCAAATACTAAAGATATTTGGCATTTTATAATTACCTCTGAAAGCGCAGTAGCTTCAGGTATAAGAAGAATAGAAGCCATAACAAGTGATGCTGCAAAAGAGTATTTTATTGAAATGGCAAAAAAATATAAGAAAATTAAAAAATGTGTTTCAAATGCGCAAGATCCGCTTCAAGGTATTGCAGCTCTGCAGGAAGAAAATAGTTTGTTAAAAAAACAAATACAACAATTTCTTAAAGACAAAGCCAAACACTTAAAATCTCACTTAAAAAATGAAATACAAGAAGTTAACGGAGTAAATTTTTTAGCAAAAGAAGTAGATTTGGACGCAGGAGGATTAAAAGATTTGTCGTTTGAAATGGGGGGTGAGGTAGAAAATTTATTCCTACTTCTGGGATCTAATGTAAACGGTAAAGCAATTTTGTCTTGTTACATCTCAAAAAGTTTAGTTGAAACAAAAAACCTTAATGCCGGACAGATTGTACGTGAGTTGGGTAAATACATTCAAGGTGGTGGAGGCGGACAACCGTTTTACGCAACTGCCGGAGGTAAAAAACCTGACGGAATTAAAGAAGCCTTAAAAAATGGAAAAGGGTATATAGAAAAAAAAGGAAAGTAAATTAGTAGTATCCTGCAAGGTTTTAGAAAGGAAGAAGCGAGGGCAACCTTGTAGGTTTGAAATTAGAATTTTTTTAACCAGAAGCCAGAAACCACACTTAAGCGAGATTAACAAAAAATTGAAATTACAAACACAAATACCTATATTTCCTCAAGAGAATCAAATTGATTATTCTTCAAGAATTCTTTTACTGGGGAGTTGTTTTGTAGAGAATATAGGAGCTAAGTTATCCTACTATCAATTTATAAATTTTCAAAATCCGTTCGGGATTTTATATAGCCCGGTAGCCATTGAGCAAATGTTAAACAGAGTTGTAAACCAAAGGTTATTTACAGAGGAAGACGTCTTTTTTTATAACGAACGGTGGCATTGTTTTGAAGTACATTCAACAGTAAGTCATCCCGATAAAGAAGTATTTTTACAACGGTTAAATAATTTATTAGAAAAAACCAGAGCCTATTTAAAAACTTCGACCCACGTTATTCTCACTTTTGGCACAGCGTGGGTTTACAAGCATATTAAGACTAATAAACGTGTTGCCAATTGCCATAAAATTCCGCAACAAGAGTTTGTAAAAGAATTACTTTCGGTTGCCGAAATAGAAGCTTCAATATTAAATTCATATCGATTAATAAAAGAGATAAATCCGGAAGTAATTTTCATTAATACAGTTTCTCCGGTTCGGCACATCAAAGATGGTTTTATCGAAAACACCAGAAGTAAAGCCCATTTAATAACAGCTTTACATCAATCCATAAAAAAATCTTCCACTCTCAATATTCAATCATTTTACTTCCCTTCCTATGAAATTATGATGGATGAGTTACGCGACTATCGTTTTTATAAAGAAGATATGCTGCATCCTTCAAATTTGGCGGTTTCTATTATATGGAAACGATTTTCAGAAGCTTGGATTTCTTATAAAGCTAATAAATTTCAGAAAGAAATAGAAAACATTCAAAAAGGATTGGCACATAAACCTTTTAATGAAGAGAGTATCGAGTATAAAAAATTTTCAGAAAAGCTACGGGAAAAGATCAGCGAACTAAAACGAAAGGTTCCACATGTTGATTTTCAATTGCTTTAGTATTAAATACGTCAACTGCCCTATTGTTTTGATTTTAGAAGTTAGGCATCTTTGCTACATCAATAACTAATAAAAACTCTATAAATGAAAACACTTAAAAAATTTACTTATTCAGTAGTAATGATTTCCTTAATTACTTTTACATCTTGTAGTAAAAATAATGACAATAACGACGATAATAACAATAATGGAGGAGAAGAATATTTAACCGCTAAGATAGATGGAACTAATTATGAAGCTGCACAAAGTCCTGCTGTAATAGTTTCAGCAACTATTAGTAGTGGTATTTTTGTGCTAACTGGAGGAAACAACAATGGAGATACCGTAAGAGCAACCATAAATGGTTACACCGGAACGGGAACTTATACAACCGGTGACAATATAAATAATACCAATTCTTTGTCGTATATTACTTTACTGGCAAACAGTTGGATGTCCACTTTTGATATTGGTTCAGGAACGTTAAACATTACTTT
>WFXA01000135.1 GCA_015490835.1 Flavobacteriaceae bacterium
TTTTCCGCTTCCGGTTCCTCCGGCAATTCCTATAATTAACATTGTGTTATGGGTTTGCACAAAATTACATTTTTTTTAGAAGCATTACTCTTGTTAGTATATTTTTTTCTTTTTTTGCTTAAAAATGCAATCTTTCCTAATTACTATACGATAGATAAAATCTTTTAAAATTGTTGTTAAATAAATAAACCAAATAGTATATTTGCTTTAAAATTTCAAACGATGACAATCACTCAATTAAAATATGTTTTGGCTGTAGCCGAACACAAAAATTTTACAAAAGCAGCACAGCATGTTTTTGTTACGCAACCTACATTGAGTATGCAAATTCAAAAATTAGAAGATGAACTTGGAATTGTGATTTTTGACAGAAGCAAGAAACCTATTTCGTTAACCGGTGTTGGTGAAAAAATTGTAGAACAGGCTAGAAACATTGTTAATGAATCTCGCAGAATGCAAGATGTTGTAGATCAGGAAAAAGGCTTTATTGGTGGCGAATTTAAATTGGGAATTATTCCTACCATTACACCAACGCTTCTTCCTATGTTTTTAAAAAATTTTACAAATAAATTTCCAAAAGTTTTGTTACGTATTAAGGAGTTAACAACTCAAGAAATTATCGACAGGTTACTTGACGGAAGATTAGATGCAGCCATTGCAGCTACGCCTTTATCTCAAGAAAAAATTAAAGAACGCCCGTTGTACTATGAGCCTTTTGTCGGGTACATTCCCGAAAGCCATAGATTGTACTCAAAAAGTAAGATTGAAAGTTTAGACTTAGATTTAAATGATATATTACTTTTAGAAGACGGTCATTGTTTTAGAGATGGTGTTTTAAACATTTGCAATGCTTTTAAAAATGATCCTAACGAACAGTTTCAGCTTGAGAGCGGAAGTTTTGAAACGCTTATTAAATTATCAAACGAAGGACTTGGAATGACACTTCTACCTTATTTACATACCTTGGAATTACCCGAAGAATATAAAAAATATTTGCGGCATTTTACCGAGCCCGTGCCGGCAAGAGAAGTAAGTATGTTATACAGGAAAAGCGAATTAAAAATGCAAATTATAAATGCTTTGTATGATGTAATCGCCTCAGTAGTTAGAGGAGCAATAGCTTTTCAGAATGTAGAAATAATTAGTCCAATTAGTAAAGAATAATAAAAATAAAACCTCGAATAAACGAGGTCTTACTACTTATTTTAGATAAATTAAACATTGATTTAATTGAGGTTTCTCTGCGATGAGTTGATTTACCCAAATACGTAGTTCTTCAATTTCGTGGGGAAGTAAACGTCTTAAGGCTTTTTCTAACTCTTTACAGAACAAATTAGCATCAAAACTTACTTTAGAAAGCACAGCTTTTGTATAATCAAACATTGCTCTAGCCATTGTTACAAAATGTTAGGTTAAGTATTTTTTCTTTATAGGCTTAGTAGTTTTTATTGTTAATTCCCGTCTAAAGATAACAATTTTTTTTTATTCTAATGTTTAAAAAATGTTAAAAATAGTGTTAAAACATTTTTTAAGATAAAGATACTTTTTTTAAGATAAAGATACTTTTTAAAAGTTTCTGAAATAAGAAGTTACTTAAGTTGTTTTTAGCAGAAAAAAGGTAAACTATTAAAAAGTAAAATGTTAAGAGAAATTTAACTTTATTATTATGAACAGCACAATCCTATTTTTTCAATTTTAGTGTCCATTCGAAATAAAATTCAGAAACGGTTTCACCCGCCTCATTAACACCTTTAGATTTTGTCCAGATGGTTTGCCCTTCTCCTGTAACAATGGCTTGATTGATGGTTTTGCCAATCTCTATACCTCCTTCACAGGTAAAGGTAATTTTCCCCTTAGCTTTTTTATAAAAAGAAGCCTTGTTGTTTAAAACCAACATCGAAACTGGTTTACCACATTTTTTAATATGATGCATCACCAAAGCTCCGGTACTCAATTCGGCTGCCATTCCTTGAACCGCCCAGAACATAGATTTAAACGGATTTTTTGTAATCCATTTGTACCGTACCGAAGTGATACATGTTTTGCCGTCAATAAACTTTACACGCACGCCACAAAAATAGACCGAGGGCAGTTTGGCAAGCATAAAGAGATTAATCTTTCTAGGGGTTAACTTCATTATTTTAATTTATAATGGTTAAGCAGCATCTTTTCATATACTTTGCTTGGCAGCAAACATTTTAATAACACCGAAATTTTTTGTAATCGATTACCCACTCTATAGTGTACTTTTGGATTTTTTGTTTCAATTACTTGATGTACTTTTTTTGCCATAGTAATGGGATTTTGTCCTTTGTAAACATGCTCATTCATCATTTGCAAAGTACTGCTGTACATTTTTTTGTAAGGGGAATCGTCCAGTATTGGGCTATGATAGCGTCCTGAAGCAATATTAGTAGCAAAGTCACCCGGCGCAATGTTGGTCATTTTTATTTCAAATTGTTTAGTTTCCATTCTAAAAGCTTCAGTTGTAATAGATAAGGCAGATTTTACTGCAGAATAAATACCTCGATACGGTAATCCCATATATCCGGCAATTGATGTAATATTAATAATAAGCCCGTTTTTTTGTTTTCGCATATGCGGTAAAACAGCGTTTATTAATCTAATGGGACCATAAAAATTGGTTTCAAAGGCTTTTTTTATTTCAACTTCGGGAGTCTCTTCAATAGGACCGGTAATTCCTACTCCCGCATTGTTTATTAATACGTCAATTTTTCCGCTTTGCGAAATAATTTTTGAAATTACACTTTGAATCGTTTCCGGTTGCGTAACATCCAATTGTAACAGAGGGAACGATGAGTTTTTATAACGACTCGGGTTTCTACTGGTTCCGTAAACAATGTATTTTTTAGATTGTAAATAGTCTCCTACTGCTTTTCCTATTCCTGAAGAACCTCCAGTAATCAATACAACTTTTGACATAATAGCGGGTTAATTGGCAAATATAAAAAAAACCTAGCTTTCATTTTTAGGCATAAAAAATGGCAAGCTACCTACATCACACCGCTACGACCATCTACCCTTGCTGCGTTCCCGCCCTGGGGGATTCAATAGGAGCTGGTTGTGTAGGACTTGCCGGTGCAAATATACGCCATTTGTATCATTATGCAACAAGAAACGTTAAAATAAACACTTATATTTTTTCAATTTAAACAATATAAATACCTTGCAGAAAATTACTTTTTAAAAATGAATACATTTAAATTACTCATACTTACTTTTTTAAGTATTCTAGTCAGTCAATGTGGCGATAATACTGTAACAAAAGATTTTTTTTCTATTAAAATCAGCAACGCAAAAAAAGCGTATACTACTAATGATAATGTTACGATAGAAGTACTTAACAAGAAAAATACAACAATTGATTCAGTGGTGTATTTTATCGGTAATCCCATTGAGATAGGAAAACCGGAAAAAATAAGCATTCAGTCTGAATTGAAACCGGAAACCCTTTCGTTAAAAAATCAAAAATTGGGAGAACGTCTTATTACTGCCAGTGTTTACGTTTCAGGAAAACCGATAGAAATAAATAAAAAAATTGTGTTGGTAGCTTCCCAAAAACCCATTTTATATTCGTATAAGATTTTAGAAACGTATCCGCACGATATTCAGGCGTACACACAAGGACTGGAGTTTAAACAAGATACATTAATAGAAAGTACCGGACTTTATAAACATTCTTCTCTTCGAAAAACCAATTATAAAACAGGAGAAGTTTACAAAATAATAAAATTGGGCGATGCATATTTCGGTGAAGGCATCACCTTGTACAACAATAAAATATACCAACTCACTTGGCGCGAAAAAACCGGTTTTATTTATAATGCCAATACACTAAAAAAAACAGGAACGTTTGTTTATGGTAAAAGTAAAGAAGGATGGGGACTTTGTAATAACGAGCAAACCATCTTTAAAAGTGATGGTACCGATAAAATTTGGAAATTAAATCCCGAAACATTGGCAGAAACCAATTATATTGAAATTATGACTAACAAAAGTAAAATTGCCAGTGTAAACGAACTGGAATGGGTTAACGGAAAAATTTATGCCAACATTTATCAAAAAGAGGCAATTGCTATTGTTAATCCTAAAAATGGTGCTGTAGAAGGAGTGATTAACCTTAAAGGATTAAAAGAGAAAGTAACCCAACATCAAGAGTTGGATGTGCTTAATGGCATTGCTTACAAAGGAGAAAATAACATTTTATACGTTACCGGAAAAAAATGGGATAAACTATTTAAAATCGAAATTATTAAGAACTAATTTTTTGATAAAAAAGAGGGTATTCCAAAATACAAATAGATTTACTACCTTAGTACATCTTTTTTATAATTATGCAACAACCTAAAACACCTTTTACTAAAGAACAATTGCTTCCTCAGGAAGAAACACTTGAAATAAAACGAGAAAAAGGAAACCTTTTTATAGGGTTACCCAAAGAAAGTTATTTTCAAGAAAAGCGCATTTGCCTTACACCCGATGCAGTTGCAGCAATTGTTGCCAACGGACATAAAATTATTGTAGAATCGGGAGCGGGAGAAAATGCCGGTTTTTCTGATAAAAACTATAGCGAAGCAGGAGCAAAAATAACGCAAGACACCAAAAAGGTTTTTGGGTGTCCCATTATTTTAAAAGTAGAGCCACCTACGCTGGAAGAAATAGAGATGATTAAGCCTAAAAGCGTTCTTATTTCTGCATTGCAGTTAAAAACCCGACAAAAAAGCTATTTTGAAAAATTAGCAAAAAAGAAAATTACTGCCATTGCTTTTGAAAATATTAAGGACGAAGACCATAGTTATCCGGCTGTAAAAGCGTTAAGCGAAATTGCAGGAACAGCATCCATACTTATTGCAGCTGAAATTATGGTAAACGACAAAAAAGGAAACGGTTTGCTTTTTGGAAACATAAGTGGTGTGCCACCTGCCGAGGTAGTGATAATTGGTGCCGGTACGGTAGGCGAATTTGCTACTCGTTCGGCATTAGGATTGGGTGCTAGTGTAAAAGTATTTGATTCTTCTTTAACCCGATTACGGAGATTACAATCTTGTATAGGGCAACGTATTTTTACATCCACCATGCAACCAAAAAATTTGCTAAAAGCTTTAAGAAGATGCGATGTTGCTATAGGAGCTGTTCGCGGAAAAAACCGCGCACCAATTGTGGTAACCAAAACAATGGTAGAAAACATGAAAAAAGGGGCGGTAGTTATAGACGTAAGTGTAGATACCGGAGGCTGTTTTGAAACTACAGAGGTTACTACCCATAGCAATCCCACACATATTGTAAATGACGTTATTCATTATGGTGTGCCAAATATTCCGGCTCGCTATCCTAAAACAGCTTCGCTGTCAATTAGCAATATTTTTACTCCGTATTTATTAAATATTGCAGAAAACGGAGGATTGGAAAACGCCATACGTTTCGATGCCGGTTTAAAAAACGGATTGTATTTTTATCGTGGTATTTTAACAAGTAAATCTGTAGCAGATTGGTTTGATATGCCGTATAGCGACATAAATCTTTTAATCTTTTAATCTTATATTTCATACACTTAATTGCGCCCTATGAACTTGCCCAAACGAATTGCTTTTTTTTCTGTCGGATTTATTATTGGTATTATTTTATTATTTGTTTTTCTGGGAGGAAAAAGAGCTTCATGTGCTTATTTTCCTTCGGCACGAGTGCTTAAAAGTATTCGTAAAAAAGAACCTGTATTAAGTTCGGAGGTCAAAAAAATTATTCAAGAAAAAGAAATTGACACCGGATTTATAAAATCATTTTTTGAAGATGGCGATATTCTTTTTTCCGAAAGCAATATAAAACAAGATTCCTGCAATGTTTACGTTATAAAAGGAGAAGCAATTTTTAAAGAAGCTAACCAGGAAAAACCCATTAAAATTTGGGTGAAAAATTGTACCAAAGTCGCAACTATTCAGAAACTGGAAATTATAAAAAAAGAATAAAAAATAGAGATATGGCAATAAAAGAATCTGAACTCATCTTAAACCCAAACGGAAGTGTTTATCATCTAAATCTAAAACCCGAAAATATTTCGGATACCATTATTTTTGTAGGTGATCAAGACCGTGTTGAAAAAATAACCAAACATTTTGATACTATCGAATTTTCTACCCAAAAAAGAGAATTTAAAACGCAAACGGGTACATACAAAGGAAAACGATTAACCGTACTTTCTACCGGTATTGGTCCCGACAACATTGATATTGTGATAAACGAATTAGATGCACTGGTTAATATTGATTTAAAAACCCGTACTCCTAAAAAAAACCTAACCTCTTTAAATATTATACGTGTAGGCACTTCGGGTTCGTTGCAAAAAGACATTCCGGTTGATTCGTTTGTGCTAAGTACACATGGTCTTGACCTTAACGGAATGCTTCACTTTTATAAATTAGAAGGAATAACCTTTCCTGAAATTGAAAATGCATTTATAAATTACACCTCTTGGGATGATAATAAAGCCCGTCCCATTGTTATAAAAAACAGTGAAACGCTAGAAAAAAAGTTTGAAGGAGAACAAGTATTTAAAGGAATTACAGCTACTGCCGGAGGATTTTACGGACCTCAAGGAAGAGTGCTTAGATTGCCGCTTCACGATCCGGAACTTAATGATAAAATGGATTCTTTTAAATACAACCAATTTAGAATCACCAATTTTGAAATGGAAACCTCTGTTATTTTCGGACTATCGAAATTATTGGGGCATCACGCACTGTCGCTAAATGCCATCATCGCAAATAGACCTAACGGAACATCCAGCAAAGACCCAAAACAAACTGTAGAAAAACTCATTGTTTATGTATTGGAAAAACTAGTTGCCTCTTAAATTTATTTTATGATTAATCTTAAAATTGGTGGTGTCCCCGAGCATTTTAATCTTCCTTGGTATCTTACCCTCCGTAATAAAGAATATACACGCGAAGGGATAAATTTGCGATGGCAAGATTTTCATGGAGGCACGGGGCAAATGTCTAAAGCACTTCGCGAAAAGGAAATAGATATGGCTGTTATCCTTACCGAAGGAATGGTTCGTGAAATTATAAACGGTAACCCTTGCAAAATTGTACAAGTTTATATTCAATCTCCTCTAATTTGGGGAATTCACGTAGCGTCTAATTCTAATTATTTTTCGGTTGAAGATTTAAAAGGTACGCGTGCTGCTATTAGTAGATACGGTAGTGGCTCGCACCTTATGGCTTATGTAAACGCCGAGAATCAAGGCTGGGACACTGCTAAAGATTTAGATTTTGAAATTATTAAAAACCTAGACGGAGCACTTGAAAAGCTTCCTAAAGGAATCGGTGATTACTTTATGTGGGAAAAATTTACAACAAAACCCTATGTAGACAATGGCACTTTACGTTTAGTAGGCAAATGTCCTACTCCGTGGTCTTGTTTTGTTATTGCTGTAAGAGATGATGTTTTAAAAAATGAACAACAAGCAATAAAAACCATCTTAAAAATTATTAATCAAACCACAAAAGAGTTTAAAGAAATTCCGTCTATAGACACGATGATTGCCAATAGGTACCATCAAAAAATTGAAGATGTAAAACTTTGGCTTTCGCTAACACAATGGAGCCAACAACAAATTAGATTAAAAGAACTGGATGCGGTTCAGGAAAAACTGTTTCAGCTTAATTTAATCGAAAGAAAAATAGATTCTTCACAAATGGTTGTACAATTTTAATTTTTCATCTTCAACGCAACCTTTTTTATTCCTTGACATCTAACAGTTGTAAACGTTAGAAAATTATGTCAACTTTCTTCATTATATTAGGTGTGCTTTTAGCAGTAAATTTTTTGCTATTGCAGTTTAGTTGTAATGATTCTGCCGAACCACAACATCCCGAAGACGAATAAAATTTATTTATTTTTTTGTCCCTTTGCAGTTTTGTTTACTCTAATTCCCACATTTTTCTAGGTTTTTTCTTTTGATAATGTAAATCGCTACCTGCAACCTTACTCCAAAATCTACCGCCCACTTTTTGCTCAACATCATAAGTTACTACTAAGTAATCTTCTAGATTGCCTGTTAATTTTTTGTTTTCCATTTCAAAAGTCCAAAGTTTTAATCTTCCCTTGTTGTCTTCAGCTAAAACACTTTTCACAAAAGCATGAGGTATGGGAACGTCTATTCCGTATTTTTCGGTATCATCGCCAATAGTTTCAACTTTGTGATCAAAATAAAAAAGCGGGGCTGTTAAAACGTAGGTTTCTAAAATGCTGGATTTATTATTTAATGCACGAATAGCAATTTCAAGTTTTCTCCACAAGCCTCGATTAAATTCGGGTTTTTGTGGTGACATATTAGATAATAAAAATGTTTCGCTATTCTGTATTGCCAATTCATCTTGATTGGCACTTGCAACAAGGTGTCCTCTATCATAACCACTATTTTTATATGCTTTTAAACCGGCTCTAAATCTTCTTGGTAAGCGTACATCTGCTCTAAAAGAGTCTTTACGTTTTACTTCCCATTCAAACTTAGCATTTGGGTTTACAATTTCCAGCACCCATTTTGGTTGGCGGAAATACCATGAATAACCAATTGTAAAATATCTTCCGGTTAAGATTTCATCGCAAACCGGAGCTCCGTATCGTAATTCTCTTTGAATTTGAAAAGGATCGTTCATAATTTAAAAATTTATAAGGTTTCGTTAGTTTCAAAGCTACTTATTATTACTATAAAATTTGTTAGTGAAAATACCTTTTTATTTAAAGATTTTTCCTGATTGAAGATTTTCTTGATTCAGGGTTGAGGTAGTGAGTTTATGAGCCTGTATGCCGACAGGTAGATTTGTGAGAATTGAGTTATGATTGAAGATTGATTTTGAACTCTGAATTTTTTTAAAAAACTGCCCACTGAATACTGCCCACTGAATACTGCCCACTGTTAACTAATCAACCAATCAACGGGAGGGATTCCGCTTTTCTTCAAATATTCATTGGTGGTACTAAAATGGCGGTTTCCAAACCAATATCCTCGATTTGCGCTGAGCGGTGAGGGATGTCCGGAGGTAAGCACCAAGTGTTTTGTTTTATCTATTTTACTTCCTTTTTTTTTTGCGTAACCACCCCAGAGTAAAAATACTAGCTTTTCTTTTTTTTCAGAAAGCATCGTTATAACTGCATCTGTAAATTGTTCCCATCCTTTATTTTGATGACTTCCGGCTTGATGCGCTCGTACGGTTAAAGTAGCGTTTAGTAATAGTACCCCTTGATTAGCCCAAGATTCCAAGTTTCCACTTTTTGGGTAGGGCTGTAGCAAATCGGTTTCTAGTTCTTTTAAAATATTTTGCAATGAAGGGGGATGAGGGACACCCTCTTTTACCGAAAAACAAAGTCCGTTTGCTTGCCCTTCTCCGTGATAGGGGTCTTGCCCTATAATAACTACTTTTACTTTATTAAAAGGTGTGTGGTTAAAAGCGGAGAAGATTTGCTTTCCGGGTGGGAAACAACGGTTTGTAGAATATTCTTTTTTAACAAACGAAGCTAATTTTTGAAAATAAGGTTTTTCAAATTCGGGTTGTAAAACCTCTTGCCAAGAAGGGTGTATTTTTACGTTCACTATTTTTCTTTCAAAAATATAGTTTTAATTTCTAATTATTTCATCAATCTGTTACTAAAACATATTATTTAACGTCCACCTCTATAGTTTGCGAAGTTTTTTGGGTAGAAAAAACATAGGTGTAAATCCACATAATGGTAAAGGTAGGTACAAAATCTGTCCAAGGTAAAATTTCTTCAATAAAAACAATAACCGAAGCAATTTTGCCTTTTGTTCCCGGATACATATCATTCATTTTTTTTGCGGCAAAAGGAGCCCAAGCAATATCTAAAAAAGGACCTACCACAGGTATAAACATGGTTGCCATACCGATTAAGTCGAATACAATTGATTTTAATAAACTATTTTTAGTTGTTTTTTTCATCTTTTTAAAAATTAATTACATCAATTTTAATACAAGAAACATGCCAAAATTAAGACAAATCGCTACTAATGAGTTTTAAAAATTCGGTTCGGGTTTCTATCTCTTTAAATTGTCCTCTAAAACCGGACGTAGTTGTTACGCTTTTTTGTTTTTGAACACCCCGCATCATCATACACATGTGCGAAGCTTCAATAACTACCGCAACTCCTTGTGGTTTTAGGGTGTTGTTAATACATTCTAAAATATCGTGAGTAAGGCGTTCTTGCACTTGCAGTCGTCTGGAAAAAACATCTACAATTCGTGGAAGTTTACTCAACCCAACAATATATCCGTTTGGGATATATGCAATATGTGCTTTCCCGAAAAAGGGTAAAACATGATGTTCACATAACGAATAAAGCTCGATGTCTTTTACCACAACCATATCGTTATAGTCTTCTTTAAACATGGCGCTTCTTAAAATTTCGGCGGGATCAAGACAATACCCTGAGGTTAAAAATTGCATAGCTTTGGCAGCTCGTTCGGGAGTTTTTATAATGCCTTCTCTATCTGTATCTTCTCCAATACCCGAGAGTATATCTAAATAATTCTGTTTTAAGCGCGTATTGGTTTCTTCGTTGTATTCTTCAAAAAAATTATATGATGACATAGCTATTAATCTAAGTTTAAATGTTTTAATTTTTCCAATTTAGGATTGATAATATATTGGCAATATCCTTGCTCCTTGTTTTGGTTATAGTAATTGTGATGATAATCTTCAGCTAAATATACTTCTCCCAGAGGTTCTAATGCAGTTACAATAGGGCTATTAAATACAGCTTCAAATTCTAATTTTTGTAGTACTTCTTGTGCTTCTATTTTCTGATTTTCAGTATTATAAAAAATAGCACTACGGTACTGCGTTCCTATATCGTTTCCTTGTCGATTTAAGGTAGTAGGGTCGTGTGTTGAAAAAAAAACGAACAATAATTTTTTAAATGAAATTACCTCAGGGTTAAAAGCTATTTTTATCGCTTCGGCATGACCGGTTGCTCCACTACAAATTTGTGCATAAGTAGGATTGGGTCTTTTTCCACCCGTATAAACAGGAACCACACTTTTCACCCCTTTTACTCGCTGAAAAACGGCTTCGGTACACCAAAAACACCCTCCTGCCAATACTGCTGTTTCTATCTTAGAATTCATACACTAACAAATCTACAATTTTTATGTTAATATTTAATATTTTAACGTTTCATTAATAAAAAAGGAGGTTCTTACTTGTAGCTTTGTTTGAATTTCCAACAAAATTTCGAAAATCGTTTTATGAGATACTTTTTCTTATTATCAATACTGTTTTTAGTTTCTATTTCTACTTTTTCGCAAGAAAAAAAAACAATCGAAGCAGTACGAATAAAAACCAGCCCGAAAATTGATGGTTTGTTAGACGATGAAGTATGGGAAAATATACAACCATCTAATGGTTTTTTTATGTGGGAACCCGGAAATGAAGGAACCATCCCTCCCGAGTTCCAAACCGAAGTTAAAATGGCGTACGACGACAATGCGGTTTATGTAGCGGCTTATATGTACGACCCCAATCCGGAAACTATTTTAAAACAATTTAGCCAACGCGATGAAGTAGATGTGCAAGCCGATGTTTTTAGAATTGCTTTAAATACCTATAACGACGGAATAAACGAAACGCGTTTTTATGTAACCAGTGCCGGAACAATTGGCGATTCTAGAGTTTCACAAAACGGCGAAGATTTTAATTACGATGTGGTGTTTAGTTGTAAAATATCTATGGACGATAAAGGATGGTATGCCGAGTTTAAAATACCCTATAATGCGTTGCGATTTCCGGAAGCAGAAGAGCAAAATTGGAGTGTTAATTTTTATCGAAGATTACAAATTAGAAACGAAACACATAGTTGGAATTTTATAGACAATACTACCGGAAACCCTACTCTGTATAACGGAATTGTAAAAGGAGTGAAAAATATAAACCCTCCTATTAGATTAACGTTTTATCCTTTTGTGCAAGGTGCGCACACTACCTTTGATGGAGAAACGAATGCCGATTTTAAGGCAGGAATGGACGTAAAATACGGAATAAGCGACAGTTTTACCCTAGATGCAACGTTAATACCCGATTTTGGACAAGCTGCTTTTGATGAAGTACGATTAAATTTGGGACCTTTTGAACAAACCTTTGGAGAAAACAGAGCTTTTTTTACCGAAGGAATAGAATTATTTAAAATAGGCGATATTTTCTTTTCCAGAAGAATTGGAGGAAGACCATCCGGAAGGGTAAGTAATCTTGCCGAAAACGAAACTGTAACAGAATCACCATCAAAGGTAAATCTCTTAAATGCTATAAAAGTTTCGGGACGTACCAAGAAAGGACTGGGAATAGGTTTTTTTAACGCTATTACTGAAAAAACGTTTGCTACAATCGAAAATATGGAAACAGGCAATATTCGAAAAGAAGTAGTAGAGCCAATTTCAAATTACAATATTATGGTTTTAGACCAACAGTTTAATAATAACTCGTCTGTAAGTCTTATTAATACAAATGTAACGAGAGATGGCGATTTTAGAGATGCCAATGTTACTGCCGGGGTGTTTAATATATCCAATAAAAAAAATGCGTATCGCCTTTCAGGAAAGGTAATAGTTAATAATTTAAACGATGTAGATAAGCCAAAAACCGGATATCGTACCGGTATCGAGCTTTCTAAAACCAAAGGTAATTTCAGGTTTCGAGTAGGGCATAATTTTGCCGACGAGAACTTTGATATTAACGATATGGGCATTAGTTTCAGAAACAACTTTCATAGTTATGTCGCGGGTATTTCGTACCAAATTTTTAAACCCACAAAGCATTTTAATTCGTATCGTATTGGACTCACATACCGAAGTTTTAACCGTTATAAACCGGCTGTACATACCGGTGGCTTTATAAGTTTAAACAGTTTCTTTTTAACAAAATCCAGATTGGCTTATGGTGCCAATGTAAGTTTTAGTGAAAACAGAAAAGATTTTTTTGAACCTCGAGTAGAAGGTATGTATGTACGTTTTAGCGGAAGACACCAAGAAGAAATATGGGTTTCTACCGATTATAGGAAAAAATTTGCGGTGGATGTTGGTTTAGAATCTAGAGACTTTTATACCGATCCGGAAAATGGAGTTCAGATGCGATTTTCACCTCGGTATCGATTTTCAGATAAGTTTTTGGTTGTAGCTAGAAGTGAATTTGAAAAAAAGAATAATAACATAGGCTTTGTATCCTATGATGGAACAGACATTTTTTTCGGGCAAAGAGATATAACAAATATTGAAAATACGTTAACTGCCAGTTATAATTTCGATTCGTACAAAGCAATAGATTTACGTTTTAGAAACTCGTGGAGTACTGCCGATTATTCCGATAATAAATTTTGGACATTAAATGAGGATGGTACACGTGACAATACACCCTACGATATTTCAGAAAATAATCCCAATACCAACTTTAATATTTGGAATTTAGACGTGAGTTTTAGATGGCGATTTGCTCCGGGAAGTGAAGCTACTTTGTTATACCGCAACCAACTTTTTAATCAAGATTCTTTGGCTACCCTTAATTATACTAATAGTTTAGACAATCTGTTTATTCAGCCTGCACAACATACCATTTCGTTACGAATTTCGTATTTTATAGATTATAATAATATTAACCATTTGTTAAAAAACAAGCATCTTACAAAAGAGGAACATTCTTGAGTTACTTAAAAGGGTAATTCTTTTTATTTGATTTTTTCAGTATGATAGAATAGTTATTCCACTTTTTTTAAGTCCATTCCGCATTTTGGACATTTACCCGGATCGTGATATTTTTTATCACCTTCACATTTCATTGGGCAAGCATAGGTTGCTTTAGCAACTGTTTCGGTTTTAGTGTTTTCTTGTTCTTTTTTTGTGTCGTTTTTGCAAGCGATTAAAGAAAGTGTTGCAACTGTAAAAATAAAAATGGCTTTTTTCATAATAG
>WFXA01000136.1 GCA_015490835.1 Flavobacteriaceae bacterium
AACATATTTTTTTTAATTTTTAGTAGAAAAACAATTTTTAAAAAAGCAGATTTTTAGTATTTCGAAATAAAATTGACAAAAAAATTGCTTGAATTAATAACGAATGTTTTTTTCGTTCTTGTATTTTATATTTTAGTTTCTTTTGCAAATCTTTTAAGGGAGTGTTAACAGCATCCTAATATTTTATTACTTAGGTTTGCAAAAATAATTCGTGTGAATATTGTTATTGACGTAGGGAATACACAAATTAAAGTGGCAGTTTTTTATAATAATAAATTGCAACTAAAGGAAGTTTGTGATAATAGTTCTTTTGAAGAAGTATTAATAAAAATAGATATAAAATATCCAAAAATAAGGCACGCGCTTATTTCTTTAGTCGGAATTTTTGAGGATAGAAATATGCAATTGCTTAATAAACGATACAAAACGCTTGAGCTTTCGCATAATTTGAATTTTCCTTTTATTAATAAATATGAAACACCCAATACATTAGGAGTAGATCGAATTGCTCTTTCAAGTGCGGCTGTTTCAACTTTTCCTAAAACAAATTGTTTAATTATTGACGCCGGAAGTTGTATAACGTACGATTTTGTAACTAATAAAGCTGAATATTTAGGGGGCGCTATTTCGCCGGGAATTAAAATACGATACAAAGCATTACATGCCTTTACAAAAAACTTACCCGAGTTATCACCAAAAAAAGAAAACAGTATAATAGGAAAATCCACACAATCTTCGATAAATATTGGCGTTGTACAAGGAGTTTTGTATGAAATTGAAGGGTATATTTCGCAATATTCTAAAGAATATAAAGATTTAACAATAATTTTAACAGGAGGAGACGCTCATTTCTTGCTAGATAGCTTAAATTTTAACATCTTTGCCAACTCAAATTTTCTTTTAGAAGGTTTAAACTACATTTTAGAACATAATAAAAATTAATGTATAAATATTTAATAGTTGCCGTAACATTGTTTGTATCTCTTGGATCTTTTGCCCAAGAAGGTACCACTTCTCCCTATTCATTTTACGGATTAGGGGAACTAAAATTTAAAGGAACTGTAGAAAATAGATCGATGGGAGGGATAAGTATGCTATCAGACAGTATTCATCTAAACCTTCAAAATCCGGCTGGTCTTTCAAGATTAAAACTTGTTACCTATGCTATTGGCGGAAGTTATAAGTCTAATAAATTAGCAACAGATTCTCAAACAGAAAGCCTTTCTACCGGCACGTTAGATTATTTGGCTATTGGAATTCCTATGGGGAAATTTGCCGGAAGTTTTGGGTTGTTACCTTATACCTCGGTTGGTTATAAATTAAAGAGTTCAGAAAATGAAGAAAATAGACAATATACCGGCTCGGGAGGTGTTAATAAAGTTTTTATGGCTTTGGCATACAGTGTTACTCCAGAATTAAGCCTAGGGGTAGATGCAAGTTATAATTTTGGTAAAGTTGAAAACACCGTTTTTATAGAAAATGGGTTAGATTTAAGTACAGGCAGAATTGATAATTCTGCAATCTCCGGATTCAATTTTAATTTTGGCGCACAATATAAAACAATGGTGTCTACAAATTTAGAGTTATCCTCAGCCATTTCGTTTACTCCAAAAACCGATTTAACTACAGAAAACACAAGAGAATTATTTACAATTTTGGTTAATCCTGATACAGGCGGACAAGTAATTATTGACAAAAGAGACCTTCCTGTTGCCAATGCCGCTATTACTCTTCCTTCAAAACTTACCTTAGGTATGGGAATTGGAAAACCAAAAAATTGGTTTATAGGAGGAGAATATACCAATCTTAAAACAAGCAAGTTTAGTAATCCCACAACGTCTAATATTACAAATGTTTCGTTTAAAGATGCATCCAGTATTAAATTTGGAGGCTATTTTATTCCGCAGTACAATTCTTTTAGTAATTACTGGAAACGTGTGGTTTATAAAGCCGGTATTCGTTTTGAAGAAACCGGTTTGCAAATAAACGGAGAAGATATAAATGAGTTTGGCATATCTTTTGGAGTATCTCTTCCTGTAGGGAAAGTTTTCTCTAATGTAAACCTAGGACTGGAAGTAGGAAGACGAGGAACAAAAAATCAAGGATTAGTACAAGAAAACTTCTTTAATACCTTTATTAGTTTATCATTAAACGATAAGTGGTTTCAAAAAAAATATTACGATTAACACAATACCATTAACAAAAATACCATGAAGATGATTAGAAAAAAAGTAAAAACAATCGGGAAATATAAGGTTACCTTATTTGTAGCCTTATTAACAATTCTTGGAACTGGAAGTAAAATACTTGCACAAGCAGATAATGACTGCCATGTAACACTTTCACTTTTTATTGAGCCTGCCAAAGTAAAAAACTATGATGAGGCTGTTAAACATTATGATAAAGTAGTAAAAGATTGCCCTACATTTAGTGTAGCGACATATCAATACGCTGTAAAAATGTTTAAAGACTTTGTAAAAAAAGGAGATAAAACTAAGGTTAAAAACTTAATAGATGCTTACAAGTATCAATTACAATACTTTCCTAATCATAAAACTGTAAAAGAAGGAAAAATACTTTCTGCTATTGCTCAAATAGAGTTTGATAATAAACTAAAAAGTAAAGAAGAATTATTTGCAGATTTTGACAATGCCTTTAAGAAAGATGAAGTTAATTTTAAAAGCCCTAAAAGCTTATATACGTATTTTTCAATAGCTGTTGATTTGTTTAATGACGGAAAAAAAGATATTCAAGAAATATTTGACCTGTATGATATAGTTAGTGGAAAAATTGATAGAGAAGAAGTAAATCTTGCAAAAATAGTAACCCGATTAGTAGACAAACAAGAAGCAGGAGAAACCCTTACATCTAAAGAAGAAAGAAAGTTAAAAGCTGCTGAAAAAAACCTAAAAGCTTACGGTACGGTGAGAGGTAGTGTGGACGGAAAATTGGGTAAGTTGGCAGATTGTCCTAATTTAATCCCTTTGTATTCTAAAGATTTTGAAGCTAAAAAAAACGATATAAATTGGGTTAAAAAAGCAGCAAGCAGATTAAGTGCTAAGGATTGTGACGATCCTTTGTTTTTCCAACTGGTGCAACAATTACACTCTCTAGAACCATCTGCAGAATCTGCTTATTACTTAGGTAAATTAGCAGCCAAAGATGGTAAAAGCGGTCAAGCGTTAGAATATTATTTACAAGCTGCTGAACTTGAAACTGATATTAATAAAAAAGCAAAATATTTATACAGTATAGCCGAAAACTATCGAAAAAAAGGAAGTTTTGGTAAAGCTAGAAATTATTATAGAAAAGTGCTCGAGGTAAAACCAAATTATGGAAGAGCTTATTTAAAAATAGCACAAATGTATGCAAAGAGCTCTAATGCATGCGGAAGTACAGTATTTGAAAAACGTGCCGTAAATTGGTTAGCCGCACAAATGGCAGACAAGGCAGCTAGAGTAGATGCGTCAATTGCATCAACAGCAAGATCTGCGGCAAGTAGCTACAGACAAAGAGCACCTTCAAAAAGCGATATTTTTAGCGAAGGTATGTCGGGAAAAACCATTACCTTTAACTGCTGGATTGGCGGAAGCGTAAAAGTACCTAACTTGTAAGAATGAACCTTTATAACATAGTATCTAAAAGCGTAATAGTAACCTTTGTTGCTGTTGCGCTTTTTGCTTGTAAAGGAAATAAAAATGAAATTAAAAAATTAAACCTTAAAGATGATGCACCTATTGCCGTTGGCAAAGAAATAAACCTAAAATATACCGACTCAGGTTTGTTGGTTGCAAATTTAATAACACCAAAATTAATGGACTTTTCTAACTTCAAATTTCCATACAGAGAATTTCCCGAGGGTGTCATTTTGTATTTTTACGAAGAAAATAAAACCACAACCATACAAGCAGATTATGCCATACGATACGAAAACACCAATCTTGTAGATTTGCAAAAAAATGTAAAAATTGTAACAGCAGACAGCTTGGTGTTAAAAGCCTCGCAATTGTATTGGGACCAAAAAAACCAATGGGTGTTTACAGACCAACCCTATACCATCACTTTTAGCGATGGTTCCTATAACGACGGAGTGGGTTTTGATTCCAGCGAAGATTTTACTACTTTTCTCTCTCGAAAAAATCAAGGAGTACAATTTATAGACAAAAAAGAACTTACCAATGAATAATAAAATCTTTCAATTATTTGAATACTTATACCTGGCAATGGCAGCTTTTTCAATTTATTTAGTAATTACTAATTGGAGTGCCGACAGAAACAAAGCCTATCTCTTTGTGCTTTTTACCATAGTTGCTATCTTTATGTTTTTCTTTAAACGCAGTTTCAGAAAAAAAATGAAACAACGAAGTGATAAACACTAAATTTTAATCATCGATTAACTTGTAATGGAAAACATCCTCATTATTGTTTTAATGTTAGTATTATCGGCATTTTTTTCCGGTATGGAAATCGCTTTTGTGTCTTCTAATAAACTTCATATTGCTATTGAAAAACAACAGGAAAACTTCCTTGCAAAAATACTCACCAAACTTACCCAAAGACCTTCAAAATTTATTGCTACAATGCTTGTTGGTAACAATATAGCTTTGGTTATTTATGGGGTTTATATGGGCGATTTACTTATGCAATACGTACCTCTGGAAGGTTTTACGGCATTGTTGGTGCAAACTGTCATTTCAACACTTATTATTTTACTTACCGCTGAGTTTTTACCCAAAGTTTTTTTTCAGATTTATGCCAATAATTTACTGAAGTTTTTTGCCATACCGGCTTATTTTTTCTACCTAATTTTTTCTTGGATTTCCGAGTTGGTTATTTGGATTTCCGATAAAGTTCTAAAACTACTCTTTAAAACCGAAGGCGATTCGGTACAACTTACCTTTACCAAAATGGAACTGGGTAACTATATTTCAGAGCAAATGGAAACCGTAGAAAAAAGCGAAGAAGTAGATAGCGAAATACAAATCTTTCAGAACGCACTCGATTTTTCAGATGTAAAAGCTCGCGAGGTAATGATTCCTCGTACCGAAATCATTGCAGTAGATGTATATACCAAACCCAAAGAACTTGCAAAATTATTTTCGGAAACCGGACTCTCAAAAATTTTGATTTACAAAGAAAATATAGACGATATTTTAGGATACGTACATTCTTTCGAGTTATTTAAAAAACCTAAAAACCTAAAAAAAGTACTTATTCCTGTGGTCTTTGTTCCCGAAACCATGCTGGCAAAAGACGTACTTAACATACTAACCAAAAAACGAAAAAGTATAGCGGTTGTGATAGACGAATATGGTGGCACCTCAGGCATCCTCACCGTAGAAGATATTATAGAAGAAATATTTGGCGAAATTGAAGACGAACATGACACTCCACAACTCACCGAAAAGGAAATCAAAAAAGGACACTATATTTTCTCGGCTAGACTCGAAGTAGATTACCTTAACGAAACCTACAACCTGCAACTACCCGAAGATGAAGCATACGAAACACTTGGCGGACTCATTGTAAGTGCTACTCAAAACATCCCCGAACAACAAGAAGAAATCACTATAAATAATTATACCTTTAAAATTATAGAAGTATCCAATACTAAAATAGAATTGGTAGAAGTCAAGAAACAAAAAGAAAACGATTAACAATAGTTTTTATCCATAGAAAGAACTCCATAAGTTCTAATAACAGGGACTTATTTATAAATAAAACAAATGATAAAATACATAGAAGAGTCTGCCGAATTTTTACAAAACAGAGGATTTAAAAATCCCGAAATAGGAATTATACTCGGTACCGGACTCGGAAAATTAGTCGAAAAAATAACCATCGAAAGCGAAGTAAGCTACAATCACATTCCCAATTTCCCTACCGCAACTGTAGAGTTTCATAAAGGAAAACTCATTTACGGAACACTTTCAGGAAAAAAAGTACTAATCATGCAAGGGCGTTTTCATTTATACGAAGGCTATTCGCTGGTAGATATTACCTTTCCGGTACGCGTAATGCATCAGTTAGGAATAAAAAAATTATTGGTAAGCAATGCAGCCGGAGCCTTAAATCCAAATTATAAAAAAGGCGAAATAATGCTCATCGACGACCACATAAATTTGCAAGGTAGCTCTCCCTTAGCCTTTAAAGGAGTCGAAAAAATGGGCGAACGATTTGTAGATATGAGTGCGCCCTATGATGCAAGAATGAACCAAGCCATATCAGCCATTGCTCGTAAAAACAACCTTACACTTCATCAAGGCGTGTATGCCAGTGTGGTAGGACCCCAATTAGAAACACGAGCAGAATACCGCTATCTAAGAATCATTGGCGCAGATGCCGTAGGAATGAGCACCGTTCCCGAAGTAATCGTAGCCAACCATTTAAATATTCCGGTGAGCGCTATATCCGTACTAACCGATGAGTGTGACCCTAACAACCTACAACCGGTAAATGTACAAGAAATCATCGCAACCGCCATGCAAACCGAAGCCGATATGATAACCCTTTTTACCCAACTAATATCCCAATTGTAAGAGTGTGCCTCTTAGGCTGTCGCACCGAGGTCGAACTATTTACAATACAAAGTAGCTTGTTGCCATCTTCACGCAAAAACTGTAAGTCGTAAAATTAAAATTCGACACAAACCTTTATAAACACAAAAGCAAAACCCATAACCGCAATAACAATCACAAATGTTGTACTTTGCCCTACCACTAAGACTCTTTGAATACTTCCCAACCCTATAATACCAACCACCATCAAATAACCGAATTTTGTTTTTTTAACTATTTTAGCACCTAACAAACACTATTAGAGCCGTTATACAAAATCGTCATAACAAATTATAAACAGCAAAATAAAAAGTGAAATTAACAAAAGAACAATATGACATTATCAACTCAACAGGCAACATCAAAATAAATGCTGTTGCCGGCTCCGGAAAGACTACTACTGTAATCGAATATGCAAAAGCTCGACCAAAAAACAGTAAAATTCTCTATCTTGCTTTTAATAAATCGGTAAAATTGGAAGCCGTAAAAAAGTTCCGAGAAAAAGGACTTTCAAATGTAATAGTTGAAACAGCACATTCACTTGCATACAAAAACATTGTTTTTAAACATAATTTTAAAGTTAGAAACCAAGGTTTCAGAACTTATGAAGTTGCCGAACTTTTAAATCTTCAAGGTAATGGAGAGAAACATACCAAATACATTATTGCAAACCATATAAAAAAATTTACTGCTTATTTCTGTAACAGTAACAAAACAAAAATTAAAGACCTAAATTATCTTGATATTGTTTCCGACAGTAAAGCAAAAACATTCGTAACCACATTCTACAACTATATTGAGAGACAAACTCGACTTTTATTAAGTAAAATGGACAAAGGCGAGATTGAAATCACACACAACTTTTATCTTAAAAAATTTCAACTTTCCAATCCAAAACTAAATTTTGATTATATTCTCTTTGATGAAGGTCAAGATGCTTCGCCTGCAATGCTCGATATTTTTTTAAAACAAAAGGCAACAAAAGTAATTGTCGGAGATACACATCAACAAATATACGGATGGCGACACGCGGTAAATTCGTTAGAAAAAACCGATTTTAAAACATATCACCTGTCCACAAGTTTTAGATTTAGTCAAGATATTGCTAATCTTGCAATGAAGATACTAAATTGGAAAAATATTTTAGACGATTACGAACCTCTGTTTATAACCGGAAAAGGAGAAAATAAAGAACATAAAGTAAAAGCAGTTCTTGCCCGCACCAATCTTGGGCTTTTACTCAAGGCAATTGAGTATGTAACAGAAAAAAAGAAAACAAAGCCTATTTACTTTGAAGGAAACATAAATTCATACGCTTATGCAGATGAAGGAGCTTCACTTTATGACATACTTCACCTATACAATAAAAAAAATAGATTGATTAAAGATAAATTAATCAAAAAGATGAAAGACCTTGACGAATTAGAAGACTACATCGAAAAAACAGAGGATATGCAACTTGCACTTATGATTGAAATAGTTAGAGAATACGGAAATGAATTACCAAACATTATTAAGAAAATTAAATCCAAACACATAGAAAACGATGAAAAAGAAAAAGCAGAAATAATTTTCTCTACTGTTCACAGATGCAAAGGAATGGAATATGATGCTATTCAATTAGTAAACGATTTTATTACAGAAGAAAAATTAGAAAAACTCAAAGAAGATAAAAAATCGGGAGATATAAATATTTCAAAAATAAACGAAGAAATAAATCTGCTCTATGTTGCCGTTACAAGAACAAAAAATAGTATTCATATTCCGCAAACACTAATACCAAAGGATTTTCCCAAATCTGCTCAAATTCACGTTATGCCCGTAGAAAGTGAGGAAGAAAAATATAAAAGAATAATTCTTGAAAATACAACAAACAAATTAACTAAACAAAAAGCATACTCGATAAAAGAAATCAGAAAAAAACACGACAGCGCATACAAACCTTGGACAACCGAACTTGATGATGAATTGACTGTAATGTACTGTGAAGGTATAAATGTTCGTGATTTATCCAAACATTTTGGACGCACAAAAGGAGCTATTAGATCAAGAATTAAGAAGCTGGAATTGGAAGAATTATATGGATAATAATAAAAAATCAGCCACATAAGGGCGTTCAGTTTGTTTACCTTCAATAAAATTTTTACAATGGAGCACATTGCCATTATAGGAAACGGAATTGCCGGAATTACGGCAGCAAGACATATTCGAAAAAAATCGGATAAAAAAATTACGGTTATCTCTGCCGAAAACAAGTATTTTTTTTCCCGAACGGCATTGATGTATGTTTATATGGGACATATGAAGTTTGAACATACCCAACCTTATGAAGATTGGTTTTGGAAGAAAAACAATATTAACTTAAGACAAGGATTTGTAGAAAAAGTAAATACCGACAACAAAACGCTTGTCTTTACTTCCGGCGAAACACTTACGTACGACAAACTCGTCATAGCAGTTGGCTCCAAACCCAATAAATTTGGTTGGTCCGGACAAGATTTAGAAGGTGTTACCGGAATGTATTCCAAACAAGATTTAGAAAAAATAGAAGCCCTTGCGCTCAACGCTATGGTTTGTAAACGAGCAGTTATCGTAGGAGGAGGTCTTATTGGTATTGAACTTGCCGAGATGCTAAGAAGCCGTAATATCCCCGTAACATTTTTGGTAAGAGAAAATAGTTTTTGGGATATGGTTTTGCCTTCCGGCGAAAGTCAAATGATTAATAAGCATATAAAGGAACATCACATCGATTTACGGTTGGGAGCAAATTTAAAAGAAATTTTACCCGATGAAAACGGCAAGGCACGAGCTGTAGTAATTGCCGAAACCGGAGAAGAAATAGCATGCGATTTTGTAGGTCTTACTGCAGGCGTTTCCCCAAATATACATTTTTTAAAAGAAAGCGGTATTGCGTTAGGAAGAGGCGTTAAAGTAAATCGGTTTTTAGAAACTAATATTAAAGATATTTATGCCATTGGCGATTGTGCCGAACAACAAGAACCCGTAAACGGAAGACGCCCCATTGAAGCCACTTGGTACACCGGAAAAATAATGGGTAAAACTGTTGCACAAACCATTTGCGGAAATAAAACCGCCTACCAACCCGGACATTGGTTTAACAGTGCTAAGTTTCTCGACATCGAATACCAAACCTACGGATGGGTACACGGATTAGCAGGAAAACCCGATTACGAAAAACAATTTCATTGGAAACATCCACAAAAAAATGTATGTGTAACCCTTGCTTACCATAAAGAAACAAACCAATTTTTAGGAATTAATACCTTTGGAATAAGAATGCGTCACGAAGTTTTTAACCACTGGTTAAACGAAAAAAAATCCATCGATTTTGTAATCGAAAATTTAAGAGAAGCTAATTTTGACCCCGAGTTTTATTCAGGTTCTGAACCGTTTATCAAAAAAGCCTTTTTCCATCTTTCAAAAACCCTTCATAAATGAACAAAATAGAACATAATATGAGTTTAACTGCCGGATATTTTCCGGTTCTTTCTGCAAAACAAAAAATTTCTCTTCTTATCGGAATTTCAGGATTGTTTCTTCTGTTGCTCTCTTTATTTAATATAGAGATACCAAATACAATGAGTTGGTTAACCGTTTCTTTACTTATGCTTATTTTCGGAATTAGTTGGCATGGCTACGAAAGTTATAAAGGATTACCTGAAGGAATAAAAAATAACGGAGTTTGGTTCAGGTCTTTAACAAATAAAGGTGTATTGGGTTGGATAACCGCCGTTTTTCTCACCCTTTTTTATATTGTACTCTACTTTTATCCGCAGTATTTGGGTTTTCAAGAAAGTGGTGATAATACCGGATTAATTGCGCTTTTTGACCCGTTAAGCAAATTATTAAACGGCAATCCTGCCAGCCAATGGTTTGTTTATGGTACATTATATACCATTGCCATTTTTTCTTTTGGAATTAAATTTATTTTTAAATACCGTCACAACCGGTACGAAGTAATTCGCACCATTAGTGTAATGTTTTTTCAAACGGCGTTTGCATTTCTTATTCCCGAAATAATGGCACGGTTAAACAATACTCTTCCGTACACCGATTTAAAAAACCTTTGGCCGCTTGTCTATTATAATTTTGACCAATACCGAGTAGAGGGGTATTTAAATTCGGGTACTATCGGATTTGCATTACTAATTTTCGGTTTGGTTGCTACTTTTATTATTACACCTGTTTTAACCTATAAATACGGAAAAAGATGGTACTGTAGCTGGGTTTGCGGTTGTGGCGGTTTAGCCGAAACAGCAGGCGACCCTTTTAGACATTTATCTAATAAAAAACTCAGTGCTTGGAAACTGGAAAGATGGCTAATTCATGCCGTTTTGGTTTTTGTAGTTTTAATGACCACAGCAGTTGTTTACAGTTATTTGGGAGAGGACTCCTCAAAATATTGGTTAACAAAAGATACGTTTTTAATAGGTGTTGCCCTATTTATCACGATTGTTTTTGCATTGATTTTTATTTTTAAACGCAACGAATTAAAAAAAGATGCCCGTTATGGAGCCATTGGAGCATTTGTAATTATTGTCGGGTTGTTATTGCTTCATTTTTCTACCGGTAATACATTGTTTTTTATTCCTGCAGAAACCTTAAAAAAAGCATATGGATTTTTAATTGGAGCTATTTTTTCAGGTGTTATTGGGGTTGGATTTTACCCGCTTTTAGGGAGTAGAGCTTGGTGCCGTTTTGGCTGTCCTATGGCTGCAATGATGGGAATTCAACAACGCTTATTTTCTAAGTTTAGAATCACAACCAATGGCGGACAATGCATCTCTTGCGGCAATTGTTCTACCTATTGCGAAATGGGAATAGATGTAAGAGCCTATGCACAAAAAGGTCAGAATATTGTAAGAGCCGGTTGTGTGGGTTGTGGTATTTGTAGTGCGGTTTGCCCCAGAGGAGTTTTAAAATTGGAAAATGGAAGTTGGAAAAACGTATAATATTTGTAAGAATATATATGAATACTGTGGGTTACATTTTTCATCAAAAAAATGCTTTTAAATAACAATGTTATTCGGTAAAGCGTGCTATTTTTCCGACAAAAAACACTTTGAAAGAAAAGCACTTCAACTGTTTTTTTGTTTATATTTGCAAGCAAATAAAACTTATTAAAATGAAAAAGTTACTTTTATCAATAGTATTTACAGTTTTAATTTGTGTTGCTTACAGTCAAGTAGGAATTGGTACTACAAGTCCTAACAGCTCATCTATGTTGGATGTTGAGAGTACTAATAAAGGCGTATTAATACCACGTCTAACAACGGCTGAAAGAACAGGTATTCCCGGTTTGGGTCTATCGGAGGAAGGTCTTACGGTTTATGACAGTACAACAGATAGTTTTTGGTTTTGGGACGGAACACAATGGGTAGAAATAAAAAATGCAGATAACTTTGCAGGCTGGTTAACAACCGGAAATTCCGGTACTACCAACGGAACCCATTTTATAGGTACTACAGATACACAAGATTTGGATATACGCACCAATAATGTTATAAGAACAAGAATAACACAAAAGGGTCAAATTGAAATATTAAACACTGGTAGGTCTGTGTTTATAGGAGAAAGTGCAGGAGCTAATGACGATTTGTCAAACAACGAAAACATATTTGTAGGGTACAACACGGGTATAAGTAATATCGGTGGCTCTCAAAACACAGTTGTCGGTTACCAATCTTTATATTCAAATACATCAGGTAGTAGCAATGTTGCCGGCGGATACCAAGCACTTTACAACAATATAGGAGGATCCTATAATACCGCCAGCGGTTTTCAATCATTATTCTCAAATCAATCCGGTGATCAAAATGTTGCCGTAGGAGCGGGTTCATTATATAGTAATATTTCCGGAATTAGAAATGTGGGTGTCGGATATCAAGCACTTTCGGCTAATACTTCCGGTTCGTGGAATACGGCTCTTGGCCCACAAACATTGCAAGCCAATACTATCGGAGTTTACAACACAGCAGCCGGAATTTTTTCTTTGGCTTCTAATATCGACGGGAGTAGCAACGTTGGTTATGGAGCTTTTTCACTTTACCTTAATACTTCGGGAGAGTTTAATACTGCTTTGGGACAAAATGCCCTCTACTCAAACTTATTAGGATCTTATAATGTGTCTGTAGGATCGTATTCATTAGGAACCAATATAAACGGAAGCTATAATACCGCAATAGGTTTTTCTTCTTTAACATCTAATACCAACGGCACAAGTAATTCTGCAGTTGGAACCAGATCTTTGTATTCAAACACAGATGGAGTTTGTAATACATCGGTTGGAGATTATTCTTTGTATTCAAACACAATCGGAAGATTCAATACCGCTATTGGATACTTGGCTTTTTACAACGGAACTTCTTATACAAACACCACAGCACTTGGAAATGGAGCCTCGCCAACCGCCAGTAATATGATTCATTTGGGAAATACCTCGGTAACGTGGATTGGTGGTCAAGTAAATTGGTCAACTTATTCAGATAAGCGTATCAAAACCAATATCAAAGATGATGTAAAAGGACTTGATTTTATCCTAAAACTGCATCCGGTTACCTACCATATTGACAAAGACAGGCAAGATGCTCTTTTAGGTATTGAAAAAACTCCCGACTATCCCGAAAAATATGCAATTAACAAAGTTAAACAAAGCGGGTTTTTAGCACAAGAAGTAGAAGAAGCCGCAAAAGCTTCAGGGTATGATTTTAGCGGAATTTCAAAGCCTAAAGGAGATACTAAACTTTACAGCCTTTCTTATTCTCAATTTGTAGTTCCGCTAGTTAAAGCCGTACAAGAACAACAAAACATTATCGAAAAACTTAAAGAGGAAAACAACAATTTGAATAAAAGGCTTAAAAAACTGGAAGCAATCTTATTGAAAAAAAAATAACTCCTTATTACTCTGTAAAACCGGAAGTTTTTTTATTTATCATTTACACTTGAGCAAACCTGTTTAATGCCTGTGATATTTTTATATTTGTTTTTTTGAAAACAATATGAACAATACTTACATCTGCGTTATCATTCCGGCTTATAACGAAGAAGCTTCAATCGGTAAGGTAATTAAAGCGATACCCAAAATAGTTTCAGAAATTATTGTGGTTAGTAACAACTCTTCCGATAACACCGAAGCGGTTGCAAAAAATGCCGGAGCTACCGTTCTAATCGAAAAAAACAAAGGCTACGGTTATGCCTGTTTAAAAGGAATAAAATACATTTCCGAAAAAGAAAAAAAACCCGACATTGTTGTGTTTTTAGATGGTGATTACAGCGATTATCCCGAAGAGCTCACCAAAATAATTGCTCCTATTACAGAAAATAACTTCGATTTTGTGGTAGGAGCCAGAGTAAAACAATTGCGCGAAAAAGGTTCGATGACGTTTCCGCAAATATTCGGTAATTGGCTGGCAACTACTTTAATGCGAGTTATTTACAACTCAACTTTTACCGACTTAGGCCCCTTTAGAGCAATAAAATACGATACATTAGTAGCACTGGAAATGGAGGATAAAACCTACGGCTGGACGGTAGAAATGCAGCTAAAGGTTTTAAAAAAGAAAATACGTTATAAAGAAGTACCTGTGAAGTATAGAAACAGAATTGGTACATCAAAAGTTTCAGGTACGGTAAAAGGTGCTATATTTGCAGGCTATAAAATTCTTTGGTGGATTTTTAAATATAGTATAAAGAAATGATTTTTGAATCTATTATCATAGCAGTCTATACCATCGCTTTGGTGCTAATTTTTGCTTACGCTTTGGCACAACTTAACCTGTTGTTTAATTACTTACGAGCAAAAAAGAAATTAGAAGATGCTCCCAAGTTCGATTTGTCTAACCTGGATGAAACACCTTACGTAACCATCCAATTACCCGTTTATAACGAACTGTATGTAATGGATAGACTGTTAAAAAATATTTCGCAAATAGACTATCCCAAAGATAAACTGGAAATTCAAGTGCTGGACGACTCAACCGATGAAAGTTTTGAAAAAACAGCAAAACAAATTGCAGCACTTCAAAAAACCGGACTTGATATAAAACACATTACCCGAAAAAACAGAGTGGGTTTTAAAGCCGGAGCTTTAAAAGAAGGCTTAAAAACCGCAAAAGGCGAATTTATAGCTATTTTTGATGCCGATTTTCTTCCGCAAAAAGATTGGTTAAAAAAAACCGTACCTTACTTTAAAGATTCTAAAATAGGTGTCGTACAAACCCGTTGGGGACATATAAACCGAGACTATTCTATTCTAACAAAAGTACAAGCATTTGCTTTGGATGCGCATTTTACTTTAGAACAAGTAGGTAGAAACAGCAAAGGACATTTTATTAATTTTAACGGTACAGCAGGTATTTGGCGTAAAGAATGTATTTTGGATGCAGGTAATTGGGAAGGAGATACACTAACCGAAGACTTGGATTTAAGCTATCGTGCCCAACTTAAAAACTGGAAATTTAAATACTTGGAAGAAGTTGAAACACCCGCCGAGTTGCCGGTGGCGATTAGCGCAGCCCGTTCGCAACAATTTAGATGGAACAAAGGCGGTGCCGAAAACTTTAGGAAAATGATGTGGCGAGTTATTAAAAGCCCAAACATTTCGGTTAAAACAAAAGTGCATGGTTTGCTGCATTTGCTGAACAGCACGATGTTTTTAAACATTTTTATAGTTGCTCTCTTAAGCATCCCTATGTTGTATATTAAAAATGAATATGCTCATTTAAAAATGTACTTTATCGTAATGAGCTTTTTTGTAATTAGTACGCTAATCTTTTTTATTGCCTATTGGTTTACGTTTAAAAATATTTATGGTGGCGGGTTTTTAAAGTTTCTTGAATACACCGGAATGTTTTTTATTTTCTTTTCGGTAGCAATGGGGTTTTCCTTACACAATACCATTGCGGTTTGGGAAGGGCATAAGGGGAAAAAAAGTGATTTTGTACGTACTCCCAAGTTTAATATAAAATCGTTAAAAGACAGTTGGAAAAACAACAAATACCTTTCTAAAAAAATATCGCCAAATATTGTGATTGAAGGATTATTAATGCTTTACTTTGCTTTTGGAATGTATAGTGCCTTTGTAGTAGGAGATCAAGGAGGTGATTTTGGGTTGTTCCCGTTTCACTTTATGCTTTTCTTTGGCTTTGGATATGTATTCTTTAAAAGTTTAACAAGTAAAGTATAATTGTAAATCTAACTAACCATTAATAAAACAACTTTACGTTCGAATATCTTTTTTTTTTTCTTTTGTGCGGTTACTCTTGCACAAGAGAAAGATTTTGTTGTTCCTTTTCCCGAAAAAGTTTTTTACCATCAAATTGAATTAAAGCATGATAACGATTTTCTATTCGGGGAAGATCGTTATTATACTACCGGAAATTTTGTTACCTACAGAGTGGTTTTAAACCGAGAAAAAGACAGTTTGGTAAAACGACAACACCACTATACACTGGCTCAAGAAATTTTTACACCTACAGATGTTTTAGACACTATTTACACCCGATACGATAGACCCTATGCCGGATATTTAGGGTTTCAATATTTGCACAGTATGGCTTTTAAAAACCGAGTTTATGAGGTTGCTTTTTCTGCCGGTGTAACCGGAGAAATATCAGGGGGAGATTGGTTACAAAATGCATTTCACAGCGGTGTTTCGGGTTCGCGAGCTACACAATGGATAGCTCAAATTGCCGAAGGATTAACCCTCAATTCGTATGTATCATTTACTCAAGAATGGTTAATGAGTACAGATCCTTTGGGTATTTACATTGCCCTTAATCCTAAAATTGCGATAGGCACAAAAGATATTTATGCGCAAAACGATTTTGTGATGTATTTCGGAAAAAAGCAACCTGCCTTTAACAGCATGGCATACAACCAAGTAGGTAATGTGCAAAAAGAGTTTTTTGTTGCAGTACGTGTGGGATACCGGTATGTATTTCACGATAGCATGCTACAAGGAAATTTATTGGGCGACAGTTCTTTGTTTACCGTAAGACCTTCGCAAAATATATTTATTTATAATATTGAAAACTATTTTAGGTACAAACGATACGAAGCCAAATTGTTTTTAAATTTTATTACCAAACGAACCAAAAAAGCGCAAGAGCACCTTTATTTTTCGTTTGCTATTGCCAAGCAGTTTTAAAATTACTATTCAAAACCTAAGAAAGCAATGTAATATTTATTAACTTCGTTTTTTTAAAATTACACGGTACTATGAGAGGTTCAAATACCATAACCTATATTATAGCAGCGATTATTTTACTTCACTTTATAGTTGGATTTGTGTATCTTATTATTAAAATGTCGCCGAGAAAAGAAGATAAAACAAAAGATAAAACTACATTGAAAGAAGAGGAGTAAGCAATGCAGGAAATCGAACGAAAATTTCTAATTAAAAACGAAACATACAAACAAAAAGCTTGTAAAATAAGCAACATTGTTCAAGGCTTTTTAAATTCCAATCCCAATCGTACGGTTCGCATCAGGGTACAAGACTATAAAGGATTTATTACGGTAAAAGGACTTTCAAACAAATCGGGAACCACCCGTTTTGAGTGGGAAAAAGAAATACCTTACAATGAAGCAAAAAAACTACTTGAATTTTGTGAACCTAATTTAATTGAAAAAAAACGATACGAAGTAAAAGCAGGTAAGCACACTTTTGAAATAGATGAATTTTTTGGCGAAAATGAAGGTTTAACCCTAGCCGAAATCGAATTGACAACCGAAGATGAACCCTTTAAAAAACCCGACTGGTTAGGCAAAGAAGTAACCGGCGATGTGCGGTATTACAACTCCAACCTAAGCAAACTACCGTATCGAAATTGGGCGATTTAATTTTTTTTATTACTTTTAACAAACTCCCCGTTTAATTTTTTTAAAGTCATGCTAAAACGCTTACGTTTAGACACCATCCTTTTTTTGGATATTGAAACCGTACCGCAACACCCAAGTTATACCCAATTGGATGATGAAACAAAAATACTTTGGGAGCAAAAAACAAAATACCAGCGCAAAGAAGATTTTACTCCCGAGGAGTTTTATGACCGAGCCGGGATTTGGGCAGAGTTTGGAAAAATTGTTTGTATCTCCGTAGGGTATTTTGTACTAAAGGGCGACCAACGCAATTTTAGAGTAACCTCTTTTTTTGGAGAGGAAACCACTATTTTAAAAACGTTTAAAACCTTATTAGAAACTCATTTTAACAAACCGCAACATCTACTTTGTGCTCATAACGGAAAAGAATTTGATTTTCCCTACATCGCCAGAAGAATGATAATACAGGGAATAGACATACCGTTTAAATTAAATTTATTTGGTAAAAAACCGTGGGAAGTTCCGCATCTTGACACGCTTGAATTATGGAAGTTTGGCGATTATAAAACCTTTACTTCGTTAAAATTATTGGCACACGTTTTGGGTATCCCTTCACCAAAAGACGATATACAAGGCAGCGATGTTTTTAAGGTATATTACCAAGATAATAATATAGACCGGATTGTTACCTATTGCGAAAAAGACACCATTACCGTTGCGCAAATACTATTAAAACTACGTAATGAAGAATTGCTTTGTGAAAAGGAAATATTGTTTGTTTAACCCGCATTATTCATATAAAAACGAAGTGAATTATATGAATCTGCTATGGGCAAAGGGAGAAATGCGGGAAACCCCTCCCGATTATTATCGGGATAGAAATGCCCCAAATTTGGGTGTTTTCAAAATACACAAATTTGTTGGCAGTACTTAGTCGTTTAAAAATTCCGTGAATTTTTCGGGTTATAATTTTTTCTTATCAGGATTTTTTCGGTTTGAAAATAATGATACAATTTCAATTGAATTTTTATCAATTCTGTAGTATAGGTTATTATATTTTTCAACAACAGCTTTTCTAATTCCTTTTTTTTCAAAAGAATAAGGAAACATATCAGGAGTTTTTGAGATTAATTCAATTGTATGGTCAAGTTTGGCAGAAAATTTTCTTAATTCTCGCTCTGACCAATAGTTTTCTAAATAATCAATTGTTTCTTCTAATTCAGAAATTGAGTGATCAGTCCAAAGAATTTTATAACCACTTTTCATAAATCTTCTTTACTTTTGAGTGAGGAGTCAGTTTGCCAATATTAGCATCTTGAATTCCTTTTTCAATCGAATTTTTCTCATCAGTTGAAATCTCATTCCACCAATCAGTTTTTTCTTTTTTTCTCAATGTCATTATTTTTTCAATCAATGATTGGTCGTTCAAAGTTGAAATCCATTGTATCAATTCAATTTTTTTATTTTGAAGATTTATATCCATAAAATCAAAATTACAAATTTTATTCTAATTATCAATTTTTACGTGATGCTTTTTACAGTTGCAGAAAAAGAACTGTTGTGTCAATCCTTGTAAAATTCGGAGATGGGTTGAAAGTTCGCTTTTAAAGTCGCTACCTCCTCTGCTTTTGCGTGTCAATCCTTGTAAAATTCGGAGATGGGTTGAAAGTCTCGCCCCTGTTTATATCATATATTAACCCTTCAATTTTGTGTCAATCCTTGTAAAATTCGGAGATGGGTTGAAAGCTTAGAAACTTTAATCAATGAAGAGGGGTTAATAGGTGTCAATCCTTGTAAAATTCGGAGATGGGTTGAAAGTACTGTACCTGCTGATGAATTGAAGCGAGCGATAGTGTCAATCCTTGTAAAATTCGGAGATGGGTTGAAAGATTTCAGCTCTAATAGGACGATACATTTAAAAGTGTGTCAATCCTTGTAAAATTCGGAGATGGGTTGAAAGACTACACAAATTTTAGTAAATCGTGAAGAACTAAAGTGTCAATCCTTGTAAAATTCGGAGATGGGTTGAAAGAAAGCATGATTAGTT
>WFXA01000137.1 GCA_015490835.1 Flavobacteriaceae bacterium
AGTTTATATAGCGATTTTTTTTACTGATAATACTAAAAATATTACTTGAGATTAAATTATTATTATTCTAAATAGCAAAAAAAACTTTATTATTCATAAAAAAACGATTATTTTAGTACCATAATTTTAACCAATCAGAAAATTATGAAAAAAACTACACTGTTCTTTTTTCAAAAAAGAACAAAACCTCATAGAAAAAATAGTCTCTCTCAACTTTTATTATTTTCAACTTTTTTATTCGCCTTTGCGGTTTATTCACAAGGACCAGGATGTCCTAATGTAAATGCGGGAGCGGATATTGAATTGGATTGCGATCAAGCATGTACCGATTTAACCGCCACGTTTCTTCAAACCGGAGAAACAACAAGTTATGAAGTTTCAGCAATAGATTATGCGCCGCCGTTTCCATCTACCGGAGGTACACCTGTTTCGGTAAATACAGATGATACTTGGTCGAATATTATTCCGTTACCCTTTACTTTTTGTTTTTACGGGCAAGAATATAACGAAATTTTAATAGGTTCTAATGCCGTTGTAACTTTTGATACGGTTAACAATCAACCGGGAGGATATTGTGCTTGGCCATTTTCAGAATCAATCCCCGACCCAAATTTATTTTTTGCAACTATTTTTGGTCCTTATATGGACATTGATCCTTCTGTAGCTGGTTCAGGAACCATAAATTATACCGTATTTGGAGATGCTCCCTGTAGGACTATGGTGATTAACTTTCCAGATGTACCTTATTTTAGTTGTAATAACCTAACAATGACAACACAGGTGGTAATTTATGAAACTACCAATGTTGTTGAGGTATACCTAGAAAATCGATCCGACCAATGTCCTAATTGGAATAGCGGTAATGCCGTTTTAGGAATACAAAATCAAGACGGAACCGATGGGATTGTTGCACCGGGAAGACAAACCGGGAACTGGGCTGCAAACAATGAAGCTTGGCGATTTACACCAAATGGTGTTAGTAACGTAGCCTTTGCTTGGTTAGATGCAAATGGTGATGTAATAAGCACCGACCCAACAACCAACGTTTGTCCTGTAGACGAAACAACGGTTTATACTGCACAAGCAACTTATACCAACTGTAATGGAGATGTTATTGTTGAGACAGATGATGTTACTGTTACGCTTGTTGGTGGTTTTACTGTAGATTTAGGAGGAAACCAAGAATTATGTGATGTAACTTCTTACGATATTACTGCAACTATTATAGATGGAGACCCGAATCAAGCTACTTATTTATGGAGTACCGGTGAAACAACACCAACCATTACCGTAACCGCTTCAGGAGATTATTCGGTAGATGTATCGATAGGACTTTGTACCATTACAGAAACCGTAAACATACAATTTAATGAAAGTCCGGTAATAGATTTAGGTGAAGATATAGAAACATGTTTTGAAAATCAAGTTGTGCTAGATGCTTCTCCTTCAAATTTAGACCCAAACATGGTTTCTTATGAGTGGAGCTTAGATGGTGTTATTCTTCCTAATGAAACCAATCCAACTTTAGAAGTTACACAAGGAGGTACTTACACTGTTGTAGTAACCAATTTTAATTGTACTTCTACCGATAGTGTTGTTATTTCACCCAGAACCGATTTAGAAGTATCTTTAGAAGACGATTTTTTAACCTGTCCTAATGAGCCCATTACGCTAACAGCAAGTACTTCCGAAAATGATGTTACTTACCAATGGATGCTTAATGACGAGATTATAGCAAATGAAACATCCAATACATTAGAGCTTGTTTTAGAGCCAGATTCCGGAGGGCTTCAAACCTATACCGTTGTTATTACTAAAGGTGAATGTACAGGTAGTGATGATATTAATATTTCGTTATATCCCATAGGAAATTGTATTATTTCACAAGGACTGTCTCCAAATGGCTCTCCCGGATATAATGATACGCTTGACTTAACGTTCTTAAATGACAGAACCGGAATAGCCAAACTTCAAATTTTTAACCGTTTAGGTGTTCTTGTTTTCGAACAAGTAAATTATACAAATCAATGGCGAGGTCAAGATCTTAATAATAACGATTTACCTACCGGAGCGTACTTTTATGTTATTGATTTACTCGGAGACGATCCAATGTACGGAAACCAAGCAACCGGATGGATTTATTTAAACCAAGATGCCAATTAAATCTTTATATATGAAAAAGTTACTATTTATAGTTATATCATTGGTTTCAATAGGAAGTTTTTCACAATCTATTAGTGTGAATAATCCTGCTAATCCGGAAACCAATTTATCTGCCGAAGAATTAATACAACAAGTACTAGTAAGCGGAAGCTCCTGCGTAAATATCACGCTTACAAACTTAGCAGAAAACCCTGATGGTATTGCTAATTTAGCCGAAAGAAGTTGGGGTTATTTTAACGCAAACGGAACAGATTTTCCTTTTGATGAAGGAATAATTCTATCTTCCGGTTTTGGAGTTTCTGCCGAAGGACCTAATGATGCTACCGGAACATCAGACGGTGGTATAAACTGGAACGGAGATGTAGATATCGAAACTATTTTAAACAATCAATACGGGACAACCGTAGATACAAATAATGCAACTGTATTCGAGTTTACGTTTGTTTCCAGTCTTTCGGAAATTACTTTTGATTTTATGTTTGCTTCAGAAGAATATGAAAACCAATGGGAATGTAGTGATAGTTTTAGAGATGGTTTTGCTTTTTTAATTAAAGGACCCGGAATACCCGATGACTCAGGTGCGCCATTTGGAGGAACCAACGTTGCGGCAATTCCCGGATCTTCTAATGTGCCGGTTAGTACAGCAACCATTCACTTAGATCCTTCAGATGATGCAGTAAACGGATTTTTATGCGGATTTGAAGTACCCGGAACAAATTATTTCCCCGAATTTTATGTTAGCAATGATAACGATAACATAAATGATCTACCCATCGAATTTGATGGAGCTACTGTTTCATTAACCACAGCCAACGTGGCGATTATACCCAACGAAACTTATACCGTAAAATTGGTTATTGCAGACAGAGGTGATACCGCTTTCGACTCGGCTGTTTTCCTCCGTGCCGGAAGTTTTGATATTGGAAGCATCGATTTAGGAGATGATATTTTAATCTCTAACGGAACGGCAATTTGTCAAGGAGAAAGTTTAATTCTCGATGCAGGTGAGAATCCTGATGCCACTTATGAGTGGTATAAAGATGGTGTTTTACTACCTAATGAAACAGCATCTACACTTGAAGTTTTTGAAGCCGGAACGTATTCGGTTGTAATTTCTTTCGGTTCATCAGATTGTATCGTTACAGATGAAATAATTATCGAGTTTAAACCTTCACCTATCTTTGATTTGGGTGAAGACCAATTTTTATGCGATGCTAGCAATATCGTACTTGATGCAACGGTTTCTAACCCCGACGAACTCACAAATGTAAGCTACAAGTGGTTTAAAGACGGTGTTGAGGTTGTTGGCGAAACCAATCCTACTTTAACCGTTACACAAGAAGGGGTATATGTAGCAGAAGTAACCGGAAACGAATGTATTACTACAGATCAAATAATAATTACCGGCGTTTCATTTACGGTTGATGTTCAAGACGAAGTATTTTTATGTGGTGAAGAATCCTACGAAATAATTCCTTTAATTGAAGGAGCAGATGCCACCAATGCAACATACCTATGGAGTACCGGAGAAACTACACCAACAATTACCGTTACAGAAAGCGGAACATATAATGTAGCGGTTACTATTAATACGTGTACCGAAACAGATGAGGTAAACATTACCTTAGGGATTATTCCCGAAGTTGAACTAGGCGATACCGTTGTTAAATGTGCACAAGACACCGAGACACTTATGGTTACAGTAGCTAATATAGATCCTGGCGCAGTAACATACCAATGGTATGTAGATGGTGGAATTATTGATGGTGCAACCACACAATCATTAGATGTTATCGACCAAGGGATTTATAGCGTAGAAGTAAATAACCAAGGTTGTATTGCTACCGATGATGTGGAAGTAGCTTTTTACGACAATGAAAACTGTGTTATTACACAAGGATTATCACCAAGTAATATAGATGGACTTAATGATTACTTTGATCTTGAGTTTTTAAACGATAAAGTAGGGATTGAAAAGCTATCTGTATTTAATAGATTAGGAACGCTTGTTTATGAACAACAAAACTATATAAACCAATGGAAAGGACAAGATAAAGACGGTAATGAATTACCTGTTGGAACCTATTTTTATATCATACAACTTAACTCACAAGACCCGTTAACAGGGTGGATTTACATTAACAAATAATAACTATCAAATAACCAATTAAAATGAAAAAAACAACACTAATAGTACTACTGCTTTGCATAGCGTGCCTCGATGTTGTAACCGCACAACAAGACCCGCAATATACGCAGTATATGTATAATATGAATGTGGTAAATCCTGCTTATGCCGGATCTAAAGAAAGCTTATCCATAACAGCTTTATATCGCAATCAATGGACAGGGTTTACAGATGCCCCGGTAACTTTTACATTTTCTGCACATTCACCTATTTCCGATAAAGTAGGATTAGGGTTATCAGCGATTAAAGATGAAATAGGACCCATTAGCGAAACCAACGTGTTTGCAGATTTTTCATATACATTGCAACTTACCGATAATATGAAAATCGCGTTGGGTTTAAAAGCCGGAGCAACTTTTCATAAAGTAGGATTAACCGATTTGGAGTTACAAGATCCCAACGATCCGTTTTTCTCACAAGATATTAGTAAAACCTATCCTAATGTAGGTGCCGGTGCTTTTCTGTACACCGATAATTTTTACTTAGGATTGTCTGTACCTAATATGATAAAATCGGTTCATCTAGATGAAAACGGAATTAAATTCGGAAGTGAAGTGATGCATTATTTTGCAACAGCAGGATATGTTTTTCAAGCCAATGATAAACTAAAAATTAAACCTTCAGTAATGGTTAAATCAGCCTTTGATGCACCACTTTCGTTTGATGCAAACTTGAATGCCTTGTTTAATGAAAAATTTGAATTGGGTGTGTCTTACAGATTGGATGATTCATTTAGCGGTTTGGTAGGTTTTCAAGTAACGCCCAATATTCGAATAGGATATGCTTACGATAGAGTAACCTCAGATATTAATGTGGTAGGACCCGCTTCTCACGAAGTCATCCTTACCTTCGACCTGTTCTTTAACAAACGAGCATTCCGTTCGCCAAGATACTTCTAAACTAACTAATTTAATTTCAGTAAAATGAAAAAAATATATACACTATTACTCCTAATACTAATGAGCACAGCAGTTGCTACCGCTCAAAATAAAGACACCAAAAAAGCAGATCAATTATACGATAGACTCGCTTACACCGATGCTGCAACGGCATACCAAAAACTGCTTAAAAAAGGAAAAGGCAGTAAATACGTTTTTGAAAGATTAGCCAACTGCTATTATTTTTTAAACAATACAAAAAAAGCCGAAACCTATTATAAAAGAGTGGTTAAAGGAAGAAAGCCCAAAGCCGAAGCTGTTTATAATTATGCTCAATCGCTTAAAGCAAACGGTAAGTTTAGCGACTACAATACGTGGATGAAAAAATTTGCCGAGCTAAAACCCAATGATTCTCGCGCAATTGAATTTATGAATAACCCAAACTATGTTCCTAAAATTATGGAAAATAATCCAAAATTTTCAGCCAAAGGATTAGATGATATTAACACCGAGTATTCAGAATTTGGAGGAACCGTTTTAGGAAAAGACTTTTATTTTGCTTCAGCAAGAAATACCAATCGAAAAAAATACGGTTGGAACGAAGAACCTTTCTTAGATATTTACAAAGCCGAAATAGTTGGGAATACCGTTAAAAACGATGTATTGTTAAATGGCGAAGTAAACACCAAATATCACGAAGGAAACGTTGCTATTACTGCCGATGGAAAAAGAATGTATTTCGACAGCAACGATTACTTTAATAATAAATTCAAAAAAAGCAGTGAAGGAATTAACGAAATTAAACTCTTTTATGCCGAAAATATAGACGGAATATGGAAAGGAGTAAAATCGGCTCACTTTAACAATAGCGAATACTCTACCGGTCACCCGGCACTTTCTCCCGACGGAAACACACTGTATTTTGCAAGTACGATGCCTGGAGGCAAAGGAGGATCAGATTTGTATAAAGTATCCGTTAACAAAGACGGAAGCCTAGGTACTCCTCAACGTTTAGGCGACAATATTAACACCGAAGGAAATGAAGTATTCCCGTATGTAGATCAAAACGGCACATTATACTTCTCAAGTAACGGACACCAAGGTCTTGGAGGGTTAGATGTATTTTATGCCGAAGCCACCGGAAACGGTTTTGGAAATGTGAAAAACTTAGGAAAAGGAGCCAACTCTGAAGCCGATGATTTTGCCATAAAATTTAATCCCGAAACTCAAGAAGGTTACGTGTCTTCTAATCGTAAAGGCGGAAAAGGAAGCGATGATATATATAAAATTAAACAATTAGAACCGCTTTGTGAAGTAGCCATTACCGTACAAGTAGTAGACGAGTATTCAAAACAACCTATTGCTGGTGCACGGGTAGATTTATACGATACCGTTGAAAACAAACTATCAACCAAAACAACAGGAGCCAACGGAAAAGCTACTTTTACTGCCGAATGTGATAAAGAACACATCATTCAAGGAGTTGCAAAAGATTATGAAAGCAATGCTGTAAACGTTCCCGCTACTAATGAAAGCGAAGTAAATACAACTTTAGAGCTTCGAACCATTGAAGAAATTATCGTAGAAGATAAGATTGTTTTAAACCCAATTTTATTCGATTATAACAAACATAACATTAAGCCACAAGCAGCTTTTGAATTGGATAAAGTGGTGGCTATTATGAAAAAATATCCTAATATGGTTATTAAAGTAGAGAGTCACACCGATTCTCGTGGCACTGAAGAATATAATATGGGATTGTCTGAAAGACGCGCACAATCTACCGTACAATATATTATTTCGCAAGGAATAGATAATTCTCGTATTAGCGGAAAAGGATTTGGAGAATCGCGACCCAAAGTAAATTGCGGAGATAACTGTACAGAGGAACAATATCTACAAAATAGAAGGTCAGAGTTTATTATTGTAAAAAAATAAACGATATTCTTTGTTTATAAAAAAAACCGCTCTTTAGTTAGAGCGGTTTTTTAAAATCTATAACCTAAACTTACATACCAAATATTTTCTTTAATTTCCGGAGAGTAGGAATATTTTACTTCTATAGGACCTAAAAAAGTGTCCCATCCGTAACCAAAGGCATATCCGGAATAGTCAATCCTGTCTATCCAGCGAGAAGAATAAAATAAATTATTCCCGACATTTGCAATATTTGCCGAAATATTTATGTGGGCTTTTTTGTAAACGGTATAATCTATTGTAACAGTAGAAGATAAAAATGTATCACCTCTTAGGCTTAAAAAATCATACCCGTAAAAGGGTTTTAGATTATTAATTTCTTTAAAACCATAACCACCAACAAAAAAATCGAGTGCCTGTGTGGCATTTTCACCAAAAGTAACACCGCCTTCTACGCTTCCTACTACCGACCATCTTTTCCAAAAACTTTTTGCAAACATTGCTTTTGCTTTAGCAATTGAATATTGATGAAAATCTATATTACTACCACCGGAAATTAAGTACAAATGAAAATCTCCTTCAAAAAAGAAACCACTTTTAGGGAAAGCAGTATTATCTAGGGTGTCAAATTTTAATACACCAAAAGCACTAAAATAATTATTGTTTTCAAAATCGGTAGCATTGGCAGCTCGTTGTTGCACACCAATTGTGTTTGTTCTATATCGTAACCATTTATGCTCTCCTCCAAGGCGTAGTAAGAAAATTCGTTTAAAGATTGTTTCAAAATAGAGCTGATTGGTTAAATCACCGTACTTCAATTCCAATGAATTTACAGAGGTATTCAAAATATCCAAACCATCAGGTACTAAAAAATCTAAAGATACATTTTTGTCAAACGATGCGTAATGCGAATTAAAACCAACACTCCAATAATAGCCCTTATCTATATAATAATTAAAATTGTATCGCATATTTTCGCCAATCACAAAATCAAAAGAAGCTACATCGTTATTAGTGAGTAACCTTTTTCGTGTAATGTTTATCAAGCCGGCTCCTTTCATTAAATTGTCGTAATGAATACCTGTACGTACCAACATTTTATTTTCACTTTCCTGAATATTAAAAATAACTGTGTACGTATCATCATCATTGCTTATAAAACGATAATCTATGTTTTGAAAGTTTCCGGTAGTTGAAAGATTATTAACCCCTTCGTTAAATTTTTCATAAGAAGTTTTACTATCGGTTCTAAGTTTTAGTTTTCCTAAAATATATGAACGAGTGTAAGATTTATTTCCGTTAATTTTAATTTCTGAAATAAAAAAGGAATCTTTGACAATTAGTTTTTTTTGTATTGGTTTTAGTTTTTGAAGAGAAGCTATTTTCTGAAAAGTATCTAATAATTTTCGAGCATCTTTTTCACCTACATCCAAAATAAATTTTTTATTTTTAAACGAAACTAAATTGAAGTCTTTTATGTTTGGATGAAGATAAATATCGGTTTTTTTAACTTTTTCTTTCATATCTTCAATGCTGTGAAAATTACTAATTTGAAGAAAAACGTTAAAAGCAGATTTTAATTGGGTTTTGGTTTTTAAGCTGTCTTGTACATCTATACCTATAATTATATCTGCACCCATAGCCCGTACTTCATCTACCGGAAAATTGTTTACTATACCTCCATCTACATACAATGTATCTTGTATTTTAACCGGACTAAAAAGAGTGGGTATGGCTCCGCTTGCCATAATAGCTCTGGGTAAGTAACCTTTGTTTAGTATTTTTTGCTTTCCGGTCTCCAAATTGGTTGCGATACAGAAAAAGGGAATGGGAAAATCGTTAAAATCTTCAGTATTATTTATATGTCCGGTAAGTTTTGAAAATAAGTTATACAAATTTTGCCCTTTCGATAATCCGGATGGAAAACCTATTTTAAAATCATCAAACGGAAGGGTTAATGCGTATTTTTCGGCATCTTCTTTTTCGTAAAAAGTTTTTGCGCTTCGGGGCAAATCGTCTTTTATAAGTTTTTCAAAATCTGTAATTCGAACCAACGAATCTAACTGTTTTGCCGAATATCCCGAAGCATAAAGACCGCCCACAATTGCACCCATGCTGGTTCCGCCAATATAATCTATTCGTACGCCTGCTTCTTCCAAGATCTTTAACACACCAATATGTGCAAACCCTTTTGCTCCGCCGCCGCTTAAAACCAAACCTACTTTTAAATCTTTTTGTTGAACAAGTGTATCTCTTTCTTGCGAAAAAGAAAGATGAAAAACAAACAGTAAAAAAACAATAAGTATTCTATTCATAATTATTTTACAAGCGGCTAAAGTGCTCTTTAATTTTTTTTGCTCTATTGGTTCCTACCACGGCAACCAATTCATCAAAAGATGCTTTTTTTATTCTAGTTGTACTTTTAAACCTTTTTAAAAGTTCTAAAATTGTTTTTTCTCCAATTCCGGGAATGGTTTCCAACGATATTTGTAATGCCTCTTTGCTTCTTTTTTGTCGGTGAAACGCAATCCCGAACCGATGCGCTTCATTACGAAGCTGTTGAATAATTTTTAGTGTTTCACTCTTCTTATCTAAGTAAAGTGGGATGGAATCTCCGGGGAAAAATAATTCTTCTAATCGTTTTGCAATTCCCACAATGGCAATTTTTCCACTTAATTCTAGTTTTTCCAAACTTTTTAAAGCCGAAGATAATTGCCCCTTTCCTCCATCTATGATGACGAGTTGCGGTAAGGGTTGCTTCTCATCCAACAATCTTTTATAGCGTCTGTACACCACTTCTTCCATCGAAGCAAAATCATTGGCACCTGTTACGGTTTTAATTTTAAATTTTCGGTAGTCTTTTTTACTGGGTTTTCCGTTTTTAAAAACCACACACGCCGCTACCGGATTGGTGCCTTGAATGTTGCTGTTGTCAAAACATTCTATATGACGAGGTTCCACCGAAAGCCGTAAATCTTTTTTCATTTGCGCCATGATTCTATTGGTATGTCGGTTGGGGTCTGTAATTCTTACTTGTTTTAGGCGCTCCATTTTATAATATTTGGCATTTCGTTCCGAAAGGTCTAAAATGTGTTTTTTATCACCTACCTTAGGAAGGGTAACCTTTACATTTTGCCCGGCATTTATTTTAAATGGCACGTAAATTTCTTTGCATTGCGATTGAAATCGTTGCCTAAGTTCAATTACGGCAAGTTGTAACAAATGCTCGTTAGATTCATCTAATTTCTTTTTTATCTCCATCGTATGCGAACGAATAATGGCTCCATACGAAATTTGAAGATAATTTACATAGGCATAACCTTCATCGGTAGTTAGACTAAACACATCTACATTAGAAATTTTGGGATTTACAACGGTAGATTTAGCTTGGTAGTTTTGAAGAATTTCTATTTTTTCTTTTACTTCTTGTGCTTTTTCAAACTCCAAATTTTCAGAAAGTTGTTTCATTTGGGTTTTAAATGCGGTTAATGAAGCTTTAAAATTTCCTTTCAATATATTTTTAATAGCCTGAATGTTATTATTGTATGCTTCTTCAGAATAATGATTTTCACACGGTCCCAAACAATTTTTTAAATGGTATTCTAAACATACTTTGTATTTTCCGGCAGTTATTTTTTTTTCGGTAAGGTCGTAGGTGCAATTTCTAAGCGGATAAAGCCCTCGTATTAATTCCAACAAGGTATGGACGGTTTTCATACTGGTATAAGGACCAAAATACTCCGACCCGTCTTTTATCATTCTCCGGGTGGAAAACACTCTTGGGAAGCGTTCGTTTTTAATGCAAATCCACGGGTAAGTTTTACCGTCTTTAAGCATCACATTGTACTTGGGCTGGTATTTTTTAATTAAGTTGTTTTCAAGTAAAAGTGCATCGGTTTCGGTTGCAACCACAATGTGTTTAATACTAACGATTTTTTTTACAAGCAAACGGGTTTTTCCGTTATCGTGTTTTTTTGTAAAATAAGAAGAAACACGCTTTTTTAAATTCTTTGCTTTTCCTACATATAAAATAACACCTTCTTTATCATAAAACTGATAGACTCCCGGACTGTTGGGTAGGGTTTCGACTTGTAATTTTACAGAAGCGATTTGCATAGTTCAAAGATAGAAAAGAAGTTTTTGTTTTAAGTATTAATTTCGTTATGAGAATAAAAACAAAAAACCTCAATATATAATTGTCAAATTTTTTTAAAATAATTACATAAAATAAAATTTAAATGTTAAAAAATTGGCTTTTTAAAAAAAAATTATATATTAGCATCAATAATCACTAATCACTAAAACAAAACTATGGCAAACGTATTATGGTTACAAGGTGGTGCCTGTAGTGGAAACACAATGTCTTTCCTAAACGCAGAAGAACCAACCGTTGTAGAGCTTATCACAGATTTTGGGCTTAATATTCTTTGGCATCCAACTACCGGATTACAAATTGGAGACCAAGTTCAAGATTTACTCAAAGACATTATTGCCGGTAAAGTGCAAATGGATATTCTTGTTTATGAAGGGTCTATTATTCAAGGTCCGGACGGAACAGGTTCTATGAATTATTTTGCAGACCGCCCAATGAAAGATTGGATTAAAGAACTATCGGAAGTAGCAGGTTACGTAGTCGCTATTGGCGATTGTGCAACTTGGGGAGGAATTCCTGCTGTTGCTCCTAATCCAAGCGAATCTACCGGAATGCAATTTTTAAAGAAAAACAAAGGAGGTTTTTTAGGAGCAGACTATGTTTCTAAAGGAGGACTTCCTGTTATTAATATCCCTGGCTGTCCAGCACATCCAGATTGGATTACGCAAATTTTAGTAGCCATTTCGGTGGGTAGAATTGGCGATGTATTAATAGATGAATACCACAGACCTAAAACTTTCTTTACCGACTTTGTACAAGATGGTTGTACTAATGTAACCAATTTTGCTCAAAAAGTAGATGGTAATTTTGGTAAACGTGGTGGCTGTCTATTCTACGAAGTAGGTTGTAGAGGACCCATGACTAGAGCAAGTTGTAATAATATATTATGGAATCGTCAATCGAGTAAAACCCGTTCTAATCATCCTTGTTTGGGTTGTACAGAACCAGGCTTTCCTCATAACGATTTAATGAAAGGTTCTGTTTTTAAAACCATGAAATATATGGGTGTTTTCCCTAAAGAAGTGCCTGAAGGAAGAAGTAAGTTAGCATACTATATGGAAGCAGGATTCCAAAAAATAATGCCTACTAACAAACGAGTAATGGAAACATCTAAATAATTTATCAACCTTTTAAAAATTTTAAAAATGTCAACAGTAAAAGAATTAAATATATCACCCGTTGGTAGAGTTGAAGGCGATTTAGATGTAAAAGTGTATATCGACAACGGAAAAGTAACAAGAGCACACACGCAAGCAGCCATGTTTCGTGGTTTTGAAAAAATTATGGCTGGTAAAGACCCGCAATCCGGTTTAATAGTTACTCCTAGAATTTGCGGTATTTGTGGAGGTTCACATTTATATTGTGCATCATCCGCTTTAGATACTGCTTGGGGAACAAAATTACCTCCAAACGCTCTTTTATTAAGAGCGATTGGTCAAGCTACGGAAACCATTCAATCTATTCCTAGATGGTTTTATGCAATTTTTGCAACCGATTTAGCTAATAAAAAGTATGCCAACCAACCATTATACAAAGAAGTGGTTAAACGTTGGTCTGCTTATGTAGGCGAAACATTTCAAAAAGGACTCACTGCTAGTGCTTTACCGGTACAAGTTTATGCTTTGTTTGGGGGTCAATGGCCTCATTCAAGTTATATGGTTCCCGGAGGCGTGATGTGTGCTCCTACCCTTAAAGATATTACACGAGCTCACGCCATTATGACCCAATTTAAAAACGATTGGCTAGAACCTATTTGGCTAGGTTGTACTATAGAACGATATCTCGAAATAAAATCTTGGGAAGATATGTTAGCTTGGTTAGATGAAAGCGAATCACATTACAACAGTGATTTAGGTCTTTACATTAGAGCTGGTCAAGAATTTGGTCTAAAAGATTTTGGAAAAGGAGTAGAAAAATTCATTGCCTTCGGTACGTATTTACATAAAGATATGTATAACAATCCAACCATTGAAGGTAGAAATGATGCTTTAATTAGCTCAAGCGGTTTTTACGATGGTGAAAATTGGCATGAGTTTGACCATACAAAAGTAAGTGAACACGTTAAGCATTCTTGGTATGGAAATCAAGAAGATGGTTTACATCCTTGGGATGAACCACTTCCCACTCCCGTTAAATCTCAAACACTTGAAGAATCAGATTTTGACGGTAAATATTCTTGGGCAAAAGCTCCTCGCTATGATGGACACGCAGCCGAAGCAGGACCTTTGGCAAGATGTATAATGAACGGAAATCCAAATAATAAAGAACATCAAATAAGAGATCCGTTTTTTATTGATGCCTATAAAAAATTAGGTGGAGCAAGTGTATTTACCAGAGTATTAGCACGTGTACACGAAGCTCCTAGACTTTATAAATTTATTGAGCAATGGTTATCTGAAATAGATTTAGATGCTCCTTTCTATATTAAACCAGTTGAAAAACCAAACGGGAAAGGTTTTGGTGCAACCGAAGCTGCCCGTGGTGCTTTAGCCCATTGGATTGAGTTAGAAAATGGGGTAATTAAAAACTATCAAGTTATGGCTCCTACTACTTGGAATGTTGGACCAAATGATAAAGACGGTAACCCAGGACCTATTGAAGCAGCACTTTATGATACCGAAATCGAAGATCCTGCAGATCCTGTAGAAGTTGGAATTGTGGCACGTTCTTTCGATTCGTGTTTAGTATGTACCGTACACGCTCATGATGAAAAAAGTGGTATCGAACTTTCTAAATTCAAGATTTAAAAAGAATCGTAACTAATTTACTATCAAAACTTTCTTGAGTTGAAACACTCAAGAAAGTTTTTTAATTTTTATATAAAAATATGCAAACTGCAATAATGGGATTTGGTAATCCGGTACGAAGTGATGATGCTGTTGGAATATATATTATTGAACAGCTAAAAGAAAAAATCGGGCAGAATGATTCAATTTCTATTTTTGATATGGGAACTGCTGCTTTTGAAGTGCTATTTGGTTTAAAAGGACATCAAAAGATTATTCTAGTAGATGCTGCCATCAATACAAATGAACCTGTTGGAACTCTTTTTAAAGTTCCTGCTAAAGAAGTATTAGCTGCACCAGAAGAAAATCCAATGGTATTTTTACATAGTATGAAATGGAATCAAGCCCTTTCGTATGCCAAAAAAATATTACAGGATGAATATCCAGATGATATCCAAGTGTATTTGATTGCTGTAGAAAACACAAAATTAGAAGTCGAATTAAGCAAAAAGGTTCAAGATGCTGGTGATAAAGTAGTAAACTTAATTTTGGAAGAGTTAAAACTCGCAAATGCTATCTAATGAGTAAAATTTCATTAAAATCATCACATATCTATATTGAAAATGGGTTGGTTGAAATTATTTTTGAAAACATTCATTACGCTTATGTAAAGTATTTAAATGATCAAAAACGTTTACTAATAACACCTGTAAGTAGCCAATGGTTCGTAAAAATGTACGAACCAACACAATTCTTGTTAAAATCTCGTAACTTAAAAGGCGACAGAACATTAGCAATTAGAGAAATATTAATAGACAATGATTTAGATACAAATGATCGCGATTTAGACTTTGAAATTATAGAAAAAACAAAACTCATTAAAATAAAATTAGAATGAGCAAAAGAAACAACCCACAAGATGCTTGGCTTTTGGATGCAGAAGTGCAATCTAAAATAGAATATACAAAAGGTCGTTGGGAAGTTTCACTTGTTTTTATTGACACCAAAGACCCAAATCATATATTGATTCATAAAATTGGAGATTTTAGATCAAAACGTTTAGCTGAAATCAATGCAAATTATATGCAAAAAACGGCATCAAAAGATGTTAGAGGAACACAAAAAGTAAACAAAAATGATTACAATATTAACAACAACTGATAATTACTTACAAATTGAAAATTGCATTAATGCAATAGAACGTTTGCACGAATTAGTTGTTATTACTTCAGATGAAGGAGTAAATACTTCCAATAAAATAATTAAGGTTTCAGATACAATTACTTCTGCTATTGACTGGAATGATACGGAACCACCTTATCTCTTCCCTATGTTGCCTTTTTCAGAAAATAATTTATTGGCAATGGTGTTTTATAAATTAGGAAACTATCAAAAAGCATTTGAGTTTGTTTCAGAACAAGATGAATTATACCAGCATTTATTAATAGTTGCAAACCTGCAATATGGATATGGCATTACAAACGAACAAATAGAGTTTTTAAAAAATACATCAACTCATAATTTAGCCATCGTTTCTAATTTTGGAAATACAAACCCAATTATAGGAAACAATATGCTTCAAAACATCTATGAAGAAGCTATTAAAAACGGAAGGACAGATGCCGAAAAGTTATTTTCGGTTAAGCATTACGTAAATTTTTTATTAGATAATAAATTTTATAAGGATGCTGAAATACTCGTTCGGTCGGTAAAAAATATTGCTAAAAGTAACGATGAGATAAATGCACTAAACCATTTGTTGGCTTCAAGCTTGATGGCACAAATAGCGATACCTTATAATAAAGAAGAATTATCTGAAATAGCTGACTTACAAAAACAAAGCATTCAATATTACGAAGAAAAAAACCTAAACGTAAATGCAGGATTACTGCTCATTGAAGCATCTGAAATTGCAAGTTTTCAAGAAAATTTTATTAAAGCGAAAGATTTAATCAATAAAGCAATTTTATACTTTAGAGACGAAGATATTCCAGAATTTTTAGGAGAAGCAACACTCCAAAAAGCAACCTTATTGTATAATTGGTCTAAAAATGGAAGTCCACAGTATTACAAGCCAGCAATCAATGCATTTCAAAATGCTTTAAAGGTTTTTAAACGAGATACACATCCTCAAAAATTTGCAGATATTCATCATCATTTGGCTTTGATTTATTCTGAAATACAAGTGTCAGAAAAAGAAAAACCAATCTGGACAGCATTTTGTGCATCTTCATTTAAAGAAGCATTAGCATTTTATAACAAAGAAGAATTTCCGTATCAATATGCAATGGTTTCACATAATTATGCAACCGCATTAATGGGTTTTCCTGAAGCCAAATTGCATAACAACTTAAACAAAGCTTTTGATTTATTTGAAGAAGCTTTAAACATAAGAACGCCTGAAAAATATCCTTTCGAAAGAGCTTTAACCCTATTGAATCAACTAGAATTGTATTGGTTATTGCATAACGAAACCGAAAAAGATGAACTAAAAAATTACGAAGAAATGATTACTAAAGCCAATGAAATAAAAACTTTGGTAGATGATAACACGTTGCTGGAAAAAGCCAATCAACAATTAGAATCATTACACAAATTAAAATCTTTTATTGATTAATTATGCACGAAACATCTATTGTAAATAGCATTATGAAGACTCTAGAAATGGAGTTTGAAGAAGAAAAACTCAATAAAATGTCTGCCATTTATTTAAAAGTAGGAAAATTATCTAATATTGAGCCTCGATTATTACACAATGCATTCACCGCAAAACATTATTGTGGTACACGATTTCATAAAGTGAAATTGCATATCGAATCCACCGAAATAAAAATAAAATGCGAAAAATGCCATCATATTACACAAATTGAAAATTATCGGTTTCTTTGCGAAAAATGCCAACAACCCAGTAAAAACCTAATACAAGGTGAAGAAATGCTGATTCATAAAGTAGAATTTGACGATTAAAAAATAATGCTAAAACCAATATTAACATATACCAATTCTTTGTACGAGAAACTAAAATTACTTTGGGAAAGTAAAGGTAGTTTGCGATTAACAAGTACGATACTTGTTTTTGTTTTTATTGTATGTTCCTTATTAAGTCTGTTGGTTATAAAAAACTATATGTATCTTGGTGTTTTTAACAACGCGTTTAAAAATCCGTTCTTCTCAATAGAAATTGTTTTTACCATTCTTTTAATTACAGAGTTATTCGGTCTTATTTTTATGCTTCCAAAATCGGTAGCAAAATCGGTTGGCAAACAATTTGAACTTTTATCGCTCATTTTTTTAAGAGATGGCTTTAAAGAATTTAGCCATATTACATCCGATTTTTCATTACAATCTTTAAAAGAACCATTAATCAATATGGCGTTTTATGGATTTGGTGCCATCGCAATTTTTTCAATCTTAGGTTTTACTTACAGACTACAAAAACATATCAAATTAACCGAAACTGAAGACAGCCAAGAACAATTTATCAGGTTTAAAAAACTACTGGCATTATTTTTATTAATTGCTTTTGCTGTAGTAGGCTTTTTAGACATAAAAGCATTGATTACCACAGGGACATATTTACATTCCTTTAAAACATTTTATACGGTTTTAATATTTAGCGATATTATTATTGTATTAATAGCATTGCGTTATACTTTAAATTATTATAAAATATTTAGGTATTCGGCTTTTGTATTGGCGACCATTTTAATACGTATTTCACTATCAGTGCAACCTTTTTACGATGTTATTATAGGAGTTGTGGCTGCCTTATTTATTTTAGTATTAACTTTAGCATATAATTATTTCTTAAAAGAATTACCACAAAAAAAATAAAACAATGAGCATAGATAAATCAACAAAAGTAGCACGAGGAACCGTGCAATGCGAAAACACTAATATCAATTTATTAAAAGCCAATGATTATGTAGCAGATATTATTAAAAATGAAATGGCAAAAAACAAAACGCTTTTAATTAACATTACTTCATCTGCCGGAAGCGGAAAAACCACATTAATGCAAAAAACAGCCGAAAAACTAAAAGACAAACTAACAATGGCAGTAATGGTTGGTGATTTAGAAACTGAACGTGATGCCATTCGTATTCGTGAAACCGGAATCCAAGCCTTACAAATTGTTACAGGAGGAATTTGTCATCTAGAAGCTCAAATGATTCATCAAGTCTTGCCGGAATATAAGTTAGAAGATATTGATTTATTATTTATTGAAAATGTTGGAAATTTGGTATGTCCTGCATCATTTGATTTAGGCGAAGATTTTAGGGTTACCTTAATGGCAACAACCGAAGGAGACGATAAACCAAAAAAGTACCCACGAATGTTTTTAACAAGTGATATGATGTTGGTTTCAAAAAGTGATCTTCTTCCCTATTTACCTTTTTCGGTAGAAGCAGTAACTAAAGATGCTAAAGAAGTAAATCACGAATTAGAAGTCATTCAAATTTCGGCTTTAACTGGTGAAGGAATTGATGAGTGGTGTAATTGGCTACTTAAAAAAGTTGAAGAAAAACAAAACTCCTAATACTTTGTGCAGTCAAAAACCTATAAAATACAAATTACAGGATGTGTTCAAGGTGTAGGGTTCCGTCCTTTTATTTTTAATTTAGCCAAAAGAAAAGGACTTTTTGGTAGCGTTTCTAACAACGGGAAAGGAGTTATTATTTACATTAATGCTTCAAAAGAACACGCAAACCGTTTTTTAAACGAAATACTTACAAATAAACCCAAAATTTCTATCATTACAAGCCATTCTATTGAAGTAGTTACTTACCAAGAATATTCAGATTTTTCAATTATTGCTTCTAATAGTAATGTGCAAATCAATATTCCGTTAACACCTGATTTTGCTGTTTGTAATTATTGTAAAGAAGAAATTAAAGATAGTAGTAACAGACGATATAATTATGCTTTTACAACCTGTGTGCATTGTGGTCCTCGTTACGCAATTACCACTAAATTCCCGTTTGAAAGAGCAAACACCACACTTTCTAATTTTGAAATGTGTAGCGATTGTAATAAGGAATACACCAATCCAACAAACAAACGATTTCATTCACAAACCAATAGTTGTAAAGATTGCGGAATTACCCTAAAATTAGTCAATAATTTAGGTGAAACTGTTGAAGATAATCAGCAAGAAATTATTCAAAAAGTGGCTCAATTTATTTCCGAAGGAAAAATTATTGCCATAAAAAACACCAATGGTTATTTACTTTGTTGTGATTCTACCAATAAAGAAGCAATACAACAATTAAGACAACGAAAACAGCGACCAAACAAACCATTTGCCGTTTTATATCCTACTATTAAGGCAATAAAAAACAATTTTAAACTTACCAAAAACGAAGAAAATGCATTACAAAGTAGTGTTGCACCAATAGTTATTTTACAAAATTCAAAAATAACAACGATTGAAGTTGCCTCTATTGCACCAAATTTAAATCAGACAGGAGTGATGCTTCCCTCCTCTTCGTTATTAGAATTAATACTACAAGAACTTCAAAAACCAATAATTGCCACAAGTGGAAATATACACGGTTCGCCAATTATTTCAGAAGAAAAAGAAGCACAAAAATATTTAAAAAATGTAGCCGATTATTTTTTACACCATAATTTACAAATTGAATTTCCGCAAGACGATTCTGTTGTAAAATTTGTGGATGAGCAACAAATCATTTTAAGACGTTCTCGTGGTTTGGCTTCAAATTATATCGGAATTGAAAGCAAAACCAATGAGCCTATTTTGGCAATGGGAGCACATTTAAAAAGCACCTTTACTTTTGTGCCAAACCAACATACGTATGTAAGTCAGTACTTCGGAAATTTAGATAGTTATGAGGTTTTAGAACGTTATAAAAATACGATAAAACAATACGAAAATTTATTCAACTCAAAGCCCAAGATTATTCTTGTAGATAAACATCCTCAATATCAAAGTACGGTTTTTGGTAAAGAACTTTCACAAGAAAACAACACTAAATTAATTGAAATTCAACATCATAAAGCACATTTTGCAAGTGTTTTAGGTGAGCATCATTTATTTACTTCCAAAGAAAAAATATTAGGTATAATTTGGGATGGTACAGGTTTAGGAGACGACAACCAAATTTGGGGAGGTGAATTTTTTATCTACCAAAATCAAGAAATTATTAGAACAAATCATTTTGAATATTTTAACTGGATTGCTAACGATAAAATGGCAAAAGAGCCTCGTTTATCCTTATTCAGTTTGCTAAATAACGATACACGAGATTTGATAAAAGATAAATTTTCTTCAACAGAATGGAAAATATATTCCAAAACATTAAAAAGCAATACACTCAAAACTTCTTCTATTGGTCGATTGTTTGATTCGGTGGCTTCGGCTTTAGATATAATCGATATCAATTCATATGAAGCCGAAGCAGCAATGTTATTGGAAGATTGTGCAAATTCCTATAATAATAAAGATTATGTAGATTTGTTAGAATTCAATGATTACGATACCATTCCTTCTATATTATTATTGCAAATAGTCACGAAAGCCTATAAAATAGATGGCACTTCAAAAGCATATATTGCTGCAAGTTTTATTTATACGTTGGCTAAAATTATTATAAACGAAGCATTAAAAAATAAAATCAAAACAATTGCTTGTAGTGGTGGTGTTTTTCAGAATTCACTACTTTTAAAAATGCTGAAAGAAAGAGCAGAAAACCAGAATATAAATTTAAAATTTAATCGTAAATTGTCTGCCAATGATGAAAATATTTCGTTTGGACAGTTAATGTATTTTCAGAATATAAAAAACAAATAGTGAATCAACTTCAAAATCAAAAATTCTATAACCAAATTGTAAATTTATTGCAAGAGGCAAAACAGCAAGTGCTTCAAACAGTAAATCAAACAATGGTTATTACCTATTTTGAAATTGGCAGAATGATTGTTGAAGAAGAACAAAAAGGAAAAATACGTGCTGAATATGGGAAATCACTTTTAAAAAACCTATCTAAGGTATTAACAAAACAATTTGGTAAAGGGTTTTCATTGCGGAATTTAGAACAAATGCGAAAATTTTTTCTTGTATATTCAAAAACGCAAACACTGTCTGCGATTTCTAAAACACAAATCCCTAAAACACTGCATCGTAAATTCAACCTAAGTTGGTCACACTATCTAACTTTAATAAGAATAGAGGATGAAAATGAAAGAAAATTTTACGAAATTGAAGCATCAAACAATAATTGGAGTGTAAGGGAACTAAAAAGACAATATAACTCTGCACTTTACACAAGACTTACCTTAAGCAGAGATAAAGAAAAAATAAAAGAATTATCCACAAAAGGACTATTACTTCAAAACCCAAAAGATGCAATAAAAGATCCTTATATTCTAGAGTTTATTGGCTTACCAGAAAATGTAACCTATTCAGAAAATGAACTGGAACAGAAAATAATTGATAAATTAGAACATTTTTTACTCGAATTAGGTAACGGATTTACCTTCGTTGCAAGACAAAAACGCATTTCGTTTGATGATAAACATTTTAGAATAGATTTAGTATTTTATAACCGAATATTAAAGAGTTTTGTATTAATTGATTTAAAAATAGGAGAGTTAAAACATCAAGACATAGGACAAATGCAGATGTATGTAAATTATTACGATAGAAAAATTCGTTTAAAAGATGAAAATAAAACGATCGGAATTATTTTATGTCAAAACAAAAGTGAAGCTGTTGTAGAATATACATTGCCAGAAAAAAATGAGCAAATTTTTGCAAGCAAATACAAAACTATTTTACCAAGTAAAGAAGATTTAAAATTATTAATTAGAGAATAAATATTATGTGTTTAGCAATTCCAGGAAAAATAAAAAGTATCGAATTACAATACGATGGTGCATTACGTATGGCAAAAATAAATTTTGGTGGCATTACCAAAGAAGCTAGTTTAGAAATGTTACCAGATGCCAATATTGGCGATTATGTATTGGTTCACGTAGGTGTAGCCATTAGTAAAGTTGATGAGGAAGAAGCCAAAAAAACCTTTAAATACCTCAAAGAAATTGGCGAACTTGGTGATTTGACCGATGTAGATAATTATATTCCAGAAGACACTACCTCTGGTGATATTTCATTAGATGAAGTAACCAAAGACCAATAATCTGAAAAAAATTATACGATTATGAAGTATATGAATGAATATCGAGACCCTATACTTGCAAAACAGTATCTCGAAGAAATAAAAAAGACCGTTACCCAAAACTGGCGAATTATGGAAGTTTGTGGTGGACAAACACATAGTTTGGTAAAAAACGGCATTATCGATATGCTTCCTAAAGAAATTACAATGGTTCACGGTCCGGGTTGTCCGGTTTGTGTAACGCCTTTGCACTTAATAGACAAAGCCGTGCATTTAGCTTTAAACGAAAATGTAATTTTATGTTCCTTTGGCGATATGCTTCGCGTTCCCGGTTCTGAAAAAAGTTTGCTGGAAGCCAAAGCCGAAGGTGGAGACGTTCGTATTTTATATTCACCATTAGAAGCCGTAAAAATTGCCGAAGAAAACCCCGAAAAAGACGTGGTATTTTTTGCCGTTGGATTTGAAACCACTGCTCCGGCAAACGCGCTTTCGGTTATTCACGCACATAGAAAAGGATTAAAAAACTATTCCATTTTAGCATCGCACGTACTCGTTCCGCCGGCAATTGAAAACGTTATGGAAGACCCAGATAGTCATATTGACGGTTTTTTAGCCGCAGGACACGTATGTACTATTATGGGAAATTTTGAATATTATCCATTGGTTGAAAAGTATAAAGTTCCTATTGTAGTAACTGGCTTTGAACCTTTAGATGTTTTACAAGGAATTTTAATGGTAGTTCGGCAGTTAGAAGTCAACAAAGCCGAAGTTGAAAATCAATATGCTCGTATTGTTAGAGAAGAGGGAAATATAGAAGCTCAAAAAGTAATTTTTGAAGTCTTTGAAATTACGGATAGATTGTGGCGAGGTATGGAAATTATACCAATGAGTGGTTATCAAGTAAAAGAAAAATATGCAAGTTTTGATGCCACCAAAAAATATCAAATTGATATTGAAGAAGCCGAAGAAAATCAAGAATGTATTGCGGGAGAAATAATGAAAGGCATCAAAAAACCTTTTGAATGTCCGCAATTCGGCAAAAAATGCAAACCAACCAATCCGCTTGGAGCTCCAATGGTAAGTAGTGAAGGTGCTTGTGCTGCGTATTTTCATTATTCAGGATTGGTAGAGCGTTAAATCTTCTATTTAAAAATGAAAATCCAATTTATCACAACGGCTTTTAACGGAATGGCACAACGGCTATGGATTGAGTTAGACAGACTCAACCACGAAGTAAAAGTACATATTGTTGCTACTCAAGAAAAAATGATGGAAGCAGTAGATAGTTACAAACCGGATTTAATCATTGCTCCGTTTTTAACCTCTAAAATTCCCGCTGAAATTTACAATAACTATCTTTGCCTTATCATACATCCGGGAATCAAAGGGGACAGAGGTGCTTCCTCTTTGGATTGGGCTATTTTACAAAACCAAAAAACCTGGGGCGTTACCATTTTGCAAGCCGTGGAAAAAATGGATGCCGGAGATATTTGGGCATATAATGAATTTAAAATGCGTGATGTTTCAAAAGGTGAAATATACAGAAATGAAGTTACTCAGGCAGCAGCAAAAGGCATACTGCAAGCCATCGATAATTTTAAAAATTCCGGTTTTATTCCCGAAAAATTAGACTATTCCAATCCTGAAATCAAAGGGAAGTGGAATAACAAAACCACGCAGAATGACTTTCAATTTTCTTGGAATGAAAAGGTAAATACTATTATTAGAAAAGTTAATGCTGCGGACAGTTCACCAGGCGTAAAAATCATTCTTTTTAATAAAGATTATTATTGTTATGGAGCACATTTAGAAGAAAAATTAAAAGGCGAAGCAGGCGAAATTATCGCTCAAAGAAACAATGCCGTTTGTATCGCAACCCAAAAAGATGCCATTTGGATAACCCATTTAAAAGCCGTAAAAGAAAATGCCATAAAACTACCCGCAACCGTTGCATTAGCAGAATTGTCAAAATCAATTCCTAATTCGGAATTAAGTCCTTTTGAAATTCCGGAGTACAAAACCTGGCAGGAAATCCGGTTTGAACAAGATGGCAATATCGGCTATCTGCATTTTGATTTTTACAATGGAGCAATGAGTACAGACCAATGCCATCGTTTGAGAAAAGCCGTTATCGAAGCAAAAACCAAATGCAAACTCCTTGTTTTGATGGGAGGAAGAGATGTTTGGTCTAACGGTATCCATCTTAATGTAATAGAAAATGCAACAAATCCGGCAGATGAATCTTGGGAAAATATCAATGCTATTGACGATTTAATTTTAGAAATTATCAACTCCACAGACCATTACATTATCTGTGCTTTGCAAGGAAATGCCGGTGCGGGTGGTGTTTCATTGGCACTTTCTGGCGATAAAATAATTTCAAGAAATGGAATAGTTTTAAATCCGCACACCAAAAATATGGGATTATATGGTTCGGAATATTGGACGTATTTGTTACCAAAAAGAATTGGAATAGAAAAAGCAACCAAATTTACCGAAGAATGTTTGCCTTGGGGCGTTGCAGTCGCAAAAGATATTGGTTTGATAGATGATTATTCTGGCGAGACCAATCAAGAGTTTGTAAAATTTGTCAAAAAACAAGCTCAAAGTATTAGTAACTTATCGTATTTTGACAAACTCATTGCAGCCAAAAAATTTCAGCGTAGAAAAGATGAAATGAACAAACCTTTGGAAAATTATCGAGCAGAAGAATTAGCAAAAATGAAAGCTAATTTTTATGATAATGATGAGTGTTACAATAAGAAACGTTACAATTTTGTCCACAAAATTCAAAATGAAAATTCCGAAAATATAGAAGATTTATACAAAAGCAGAAGAACCATTTACCGAAAACGTAAATGGGAAAACATACAATACAACAACAATAATGAGCGATAAAAAACCTATAAAAATGCAATTGCAATGTCCGATGCCAAAATTGGATTTTGATGTGATTACAATTGGACACGGAAGTGGTGGCGTTTTAACCAATAAATTGCTAGATTCGGGCGTATTTGATTTGTTGAGCAACCCGATTTTAGACGAAAGACACGATGGTGCTTTTATTGAAATGAACGGTAAATTAGCATTTTCCACCGATAGTTTTTTGGTTTCACCCATCTTTTTCCCTGGTGGAAATATTGGAGAACTTGCCGTAAACGGAACCGTAAACGACTTGTCAATGTGTGGGGCTATACCCAAGTATTTGTCTTTAAGCTTTATCATTGAAGAAGGCTTAAAAATGAAAGAATTTTGGGAGATTCTCACCTCGATAAAATTTGCTTGTGAGAAAGCCAGAGTTCAAGTTGTTACAGGCGATACCAAAGTGGTTGAAAAAGGTAAAGGAGATAAAATTTTCATCAATACATCCGGAATCGGTCAAGTGCATCCAAAAGCAAACATCAGTGCTAAAAACATTAAAATTGGCGATAAAATTATCATTAGTGGTAATATTGCTTCCCACGGAATGGCTATTATGTCCGTTAGGGAAGGTTTAGAATTTGATTCGCAAATTTTAAGCGATACCACAAACCTAAACCATACCATTATCAATTTAATTGAAAAATTCGGTAATGGCATCCATTTGGTAACCGACCCTACTCGTGGAGGCGTAGCCACCGTTTTAAAAGAATTGGCACTATCCTCCGGAATAGGAATTGAATTAAAACAAAACGACTTACCCATAGATAATCAAGTTTATAGTGCTTGTGAATTATTGGGTTTAGACCCCTTGTATGTGGCTAACGAAGGCTTGTTTTTAAGTTTTGTTGATGCTTCTGTTGCAGATGATTTCTTGAAAACATTAAAACAAGATGAAAACGGAATCAACGCTAAAATTATTGGTGAAGTTGTGGAAGAGCATCCAAAACAAGTCATTATAGAAAGTGCCATTGGTGGTAAACGCGTAGTAAGTATGCTTCCTGGAGAACAATTACCAAGAATTTGTTAATATGAACTTTGATACTTTAGGCGATAAAGTAAAAAACGCACGATTATTTAAAGGTTCAAAAGACAATCCTTTTCTTGCACCAAGAGGCGTTTTTGTAGCCAATAAGATGTTGTTTGTTTCTGATACAGCAAGAAATAGAGTATTTATTTGGAAAACCATTCCAACAAAAGAATATCAAGAACCCGATGTTATTTTAGGTCAAACAGAAGTTGATGAAATTGCTAGAAATGCTGGTGGAGACACTAACGAAAGCACTTTATTATATCCATCAGGAATTTGGAGTGACGGTAAAAAGTTGATTGTTGCCGATGCTTGGAATCATCGAGTATTGATTTGGCATACCATTCCAACTAAAAATGCACAACCTGCAGATGTTGTTTTGGGACAAAAAGATTTCACTTCTAATTTACCAAATGAAGCCATAGGAAATAATCCAACTTCGCAAACATTAAATTGGCCTTATGGCGTTTTTTCTGATGGCAAATCACTTTGGATTGCAGATACAGGTAACCGTAGAGTGTTGTTTTACAAAAATATTCCAACAAAAAATTATACCAAAGCCGATAAGGTTATTGGAAAACCGAATTTTACGACAAGAGATTATAATAACGATGAACCTATTTGGCCTTATTCTATCAAGATAAATGAAAAAGGAAATTTGGCTATTGCCGATACACAATTTTACAGAGTACTTATTTGGAATGATAAAAAAGATGCCTTCAATAAACAGGCAGATGTGATTATAGGACAAGAAAATTTTGAGAATGCCGGACAGAATCAATTCCGTCTTTCACCGGAAAAAAACACATTGAATTGGACGTATGATGCCTGCTTTTATAGAGATGGTATATTGGTTAATGATACTGGAAATAGTAGAATTTTAGGCTTCCACAATATCCCAAAAAAGAATAATAAAAATGCAGATTTTCTTGTAGGAAGACCCAATTTTAATACAAGTAGTGAATACAAAGAAAATATGTTAGGAACAAAAAGTGCTATTTATTGGCCTTTTTCAATTATTACAGAAAATGACACCTTATACATTGCTGATACAGGAAATCATCGTATTGTTATTTGTGAGATTAAAAATATTTTGGAAATTTAGTTGCTTAATTAAAACTCAAATACAGCCAATAAAAACCAATTACAATAGCAAATAATCCCCCTGAAAAACGAATACCCTTAAAAAATGTTTCGTTATGTTGTTGTTTAGAATATTCTGCAAACTTACCTACAATTAAAGCATACATAGACATTGCTAAAACAGTACCAACTGCAAAACCTATAACATATTGTATGCCTTCAAATTGGTTCTCAAATCCCAAAACTGGTAATAACAATAAAAAGTGGGCAACTCCTGCTAATCCGTGTAAAAATCCAATTCCGAAAGAAGAAATTACATTTTGCTTAATCACTTTTTTATGTGTATGTTGGTGTGCATCATTATGGTTGTGTTCGTGTTTGTGAATATGTACATAAGCCTCTTTTTCAGTATGAATATGTGGATGCTTATGTGTTTTTGGTGCTTTAAAAATTCTGTAAAATGCCCAAACACCAACTCCAATTAATACAATAGCTACCATTTGCTCGCTATGGTCTGAAATGGCTTCAATAGGAATAAAATCTTTAAATACTAAAAATAAGACTCCAATTAATAACATTCCTATTAAATGTCCTAAACCCCAAGCTAAACCAATTTTCCAAGCTTTTCGTTTGGTTTCAATAACTAAAGGTGTTACAGCTGCCAAATGATCCGGTCCCGAAATAACGTGTAGCATAGATGCCAAAATACCTGCAATTAGAGGGAAATCAGTCATATTTTTAATATTAAAAATAATTGGCTTGTAATTTAAGAAAAATAGTTGTTTTTTGAATTTAACCGTAGAAGAAAAATGAGGTTTCCCAAAATATTTTTACTAAATTGCCCGTATGAATATTGCTGTAATATCCAGAGGCGAATCCCTATACTCTACCAGAAGCTTAATTAATGCCGGTACGGCACACGGTCATGTCATGGAAGTACTGGATCCCGCTTATTGTAACCTTGCCATAGAAAATAACCAACCCATATTGCGATTTAATGATGAAATTGTGGACGATTTACATGCTATTATTCCAAGAATAGGGGCATCTAACACGTATTTTGGAGCTTCATTAGTACGACATTTTGAGCAATTAAATGTTTTTAGTGTTGCTTCTTCAAAAGGAATTTTACTATCTAGAGACAAATGGGCGTGTTTTCAAATTTTGGTTAAAGCTGGTATTCCTGTACCCGATACTCTTTTAGGAATTACGGCAAACTTAGAGTTTTTGCTGGAAAATTTTAAAACCTATCCTATTATTATTAAAATTTTGGAAGGCACTCATGGGCAGGGTGTAATTTTATCTGAAAGTTATCAAAATGCGCTTTCAACAATTGAAAGCCTTAAAACCGCTAATGTTCCATTTTTGTTACAAGAATACATAGAAGAGTCTAAAGGCGCAGACATTCGTGCTATTGTTTTAGATAATAAGATTGTAGCCGCAATGAAGCGACAAAGTAAAGAAGGTGACTTTAGAAGTAATTTACACCGTGGCGGTTCTGCTAAAACCATTAAATTAAGTTTTGAAGAAGAACAAATTGCCATAAAAACAGCTAAGGCTTTAGGATTAAAATTTTGTGGTGTAGATATATTACAATCGCATAGAGGACCTCTGGTTTTGGAGGTGAATTCAACACCCGGATTAGAAGGGATAGAAACCACAACGGGTATTAATATTGCTAAAAAAATAATTGGCTTTATAGAGCGAAACAAATAGTAGTATGACAAATAAAGAGAACATACTTTATATTTTAGGAGAAGAAATTAAGTTAGGCGAAAGCAAAACCATCGATTTTAATATTGCAAATTTGTTTACCGCAACTAAAATTGAAATTCCGGTTATTATAGAACGCGGAAAATTACCCGGACCTACTGTTTTGCTTACAGCAGCCCTACATGGCGACGAAATAAACGGCGTAGAAATCGTACGACAAATCATTGCCAAAAAAATAAACAAACCCAAAAGAGGTACTATTATTTGTATTCCTATAGTAAATGTATTCGGATTTTTAAACACCCAGCGTACTTTTCCGGATGGAAGAGACTTAAACCGAATTTTTCCCGGCTCCAAAACAGGCTCTTTAGCAAGTAGGGTAGCCTACCGATTTGTTAACGAAATTTTACCTCTAGCCGATTATTGTTTAGATTTTCATACCGGAGGTGCCAGCCGATTTAATGCGGCTCAAATTCGAATACGCCCCGGAGATAAAAAACTACTTTCACTATCCAAAATATTTAATGCGCCTTTTACAGTATTATCTGCAAATCTTAAAAAAACGTATCGTGCCACATGCGATAAAAAGGGAATACCCATTTTACTTTTTGAGGGTGGAAAATCGTTAAACAGTAATAAAAAAATTGTTAGGCTCGGAGTACAAGGTGTTATGCGATTTTTACATCATTTAAATATGTTAGATGATACTTTTGAAGCTCCTGCTATAGAAACACAGACAGTTGTAATTGAAAAAACCAGATGGATACGTGCCAACCGAAGTGGATTATTGCATACTAAAATTCTTATAAACAAACGAGTAGAAAAGGGAGATTTGTTAGCAACCATTACTGATCCTTATGGAAAAATGCGTTATAAAGTAAAAGCTCCTAACACAGGTTATATTATTAATGTTAATCAAGCTCCTATTGTTCATCAAGGTGATGCTATCTTTCATATTTCAACAAAAGATAGTTTATTCCTTAATGAAAAAGAAAATGAAGATTTTGATGAATAAAAACGCTATGAATTCATATATTTTTCAGAAAATAAAAAAAATCACCTAATTAGATTAGAAATAAATCATGTTTTTACTATATATTTACCACACTTAATTTTAAAAACTAACCGTTATTATGGAAGAAACAACAATGAACCAAAACAACTCAATGGAAGCTAAACCGGATAATAATTTGGTTTGGGCAATTTTATCAACCGTTTTATGTTGCTTGCCTTTAGGCATTGTAGCCATTATTAAATCTACCAAAGTAAATGAATTATGGGCACAAGGCGATTATGAAGGAGCAAAAAAAGCAGCAGCCGATGCCAAGAAATTTGCTATCTGGGGAGCTGCAATAGGCGGAATTTTTGTAATACTTTACATTATTTTTGTAGTTGTTTTAGGAGTAGCCGGAAATGGGTTCTAGAAAAATTTTAAAAATAGCCTCATTACTTTTTGTTATTGGGGCTGTTTTTTTTGTTTATTCTACATACAATCCTTCACAAAACAACTTATTTGTTCCCTGTCCTATAAAATATTTTACTGGATATGATTGTCCGGGATGTGGCTCGCAAAGAGCCATTCATCAAATTCTTCATTTTAAATTTTATAATGCATTTAGACTTAATCCCTTGATGGTTTTAAGTTTACCTCTTATTATTTACGCATTAGGCATTACACTTTGGAATTGGATTTTTGAGACCCGATACAGGGTAAAACTTTTTTACAGCAATACGTTTATTTATACCTATTTCGGGTTGGTAATTTTATACTGGATAGCAAGAAATCTTCCGTTTTATCCTTTTAATTTATTAGCTCCAACAGAGCCCTAATCTTCTTTTTTAGGAAATGCTTTTTTGTTAAAAAACAACAGTAAACCTACTCCGGTGCTGATAGCGGTATCGGCGATATTAAAAACGGGATCAAAAAAAGTGAAGTATTTGCCTCCCCAAAATGGCAACCAATCGGGCAAATAACCTTTCCATAACGGGAAGGATAACATATCGACTACTTTACCGTGAAACAACGTTCCGTATCCTCCGGTTTCCGGAAAAAGTGTGGCAACTTGCCGGTAACTATCATTAAAAATAACACCGTAAAAAACAGAATCTATAATATTTCCCATTGCACCTGCAAAAATTAGCGCAATGGCAACAATTAATACTTTTGGCATTGCTTTTTTTACAGAAGACCAAAGCCAATATCCTATTCCGGCAATAGCAATTAATCTAAATAAAGTTAAAAAAAGTTTTCCATACTCACCGGGAATTTTAGCACCCCAAGCCATCCCTTCATTTTCAACAAAAAGAATTTTAAACCAAGAGAAAACTTCAACC
>WFXA01000138.1 GCA_015490835.1 Flavobacteriaceae bacterium
TTGCCGACATAATTTATCGCTACACTTGGAAAAAGAAAAATATAGACTTCGAGTTGCAGTTTACCAACATATTCAACACAGAAGAATACAGAACTATAAACATTGATAATTTTAGCTACATGGAATCTAATTTTAGGCTTAGACCAAGGCAGATTTTGTTTCATATTAAACTCTCATTATAACAATGAAAGCAAGCCGAGTAGGTAAACGAAAATTTCACATCCAAATATCTCTTACCTGTCAACCACCCAAAAGGACATTGTAGGTTTTGCTCAACAATCTGCCTTTGGTCAGGACTACCAAAAAGGCAGATGAATCTACCAAAAAAGACAAGTTCAAAATTCATAACAAACTCATCACCATACCACCTCACACCTCACGACTGAACACTAAAGTCTCGATAAATATGACATTTTATCCTATTTTTGTAAAAGGGATTGGTTTTTGAAGCCCCTTGATTATGAAACAAAGCAAAAAAAATCTAAAAATACCTGTAACCACTTGGTTGGTACCTTCTGTTTTGGTTTTTACAATGGTTGTTTTGTATTGGGCAGAACACGTTTTTAAAACCAATTTTTATCAGTTTGGAATTTACCCCGGAAAGTATAAAAGTTTAACGGGTATTTTTACAGCTCCTTTTATTCATGGAAGTATAAAACATTTATTTAACAATATGGTGCCGCTCTTTGTGCTTACAACGGCACTGTTTTACTTTTACCGAAGTGTTAAATGGCGTGTGTTGCTATTAGGAACGTTATTAACAGGATTGGCAACATGGGTAATAGGAAGACCTTCGTGGCATATTGGCGCAAGCGGTATTATTTATCTGCTCACTTCATTTTTGTTATTTAAAGGAATTTTTTCAAAACAATACCAACTCACGGCATTGTCGTTTGCCGTTATTTTTTTGTATGGCGGTTTTATTTGGTATGTGTTTCCGGTAGATCCGAAAATATCTTGGGAAGGACACCTTTCCGGTTTTTTTGTTGGCTTTTTATTTGCATTGGTTTTTAACGAAAAAACAATTCAAAATAAAAAATACGACTGGGAACGGGACGATTTCAACCCGGAAGAAGATTCCTTTATCAGTCAATTTGATGAAGAAGGTAATTTTATTGAAACTCATAGAGAAGAACCCTCTGATGATTTAGTTGAAACCAACTTATTGAAAGAAAAACCTCAAATAAGAAAGGTAATCTATACATTTAAAAAAACGGAGCATAAAGATGAAAAATTTTAAAGACGTTGTCTAACGGCTTCATAAAGAAATGCCCCACACGCTACCGAAACATTTAATGAGTTAATTTTACCTAAGAGCGGTAATGTTGCTTTTTCATCTACTAATTTGAGTACGCCCGGAGAAACTCCCTTTCCTTCCGATCCCATAACAATAGCTGTTGGCACAGTAAGATCTACATCGTAAACTTTTTTTGTTGCGTGTTCGGTTGCGGCAACGGTTTTAATCCCCGAAGCTTGTAAATAATAAATAGCATCTTTACTATGATCTACTTTACAAATTGGAATTTTAAAAATAGCACCTGCTGAAGTTTTAACGGTATCTGCTGTTACTGGAGCACCTCCCGATTTAGGTATAATGATCGCCGATACACCGGTACATTCGGCGGTTCTGATTATGGCTCCAAAATTACGAACGTCGCTTATTTGATCTAACAACAAAAACAAAGGGGTAGTGGTTTTGGCAGTTACTTCTTCAACAATTTCTTCTAACGAATAAAAATTTATTGGTGATAGCGTAGCCACAATACCTTGATGATTTCCTCCTTTAGCAAGACGGTTGAGTTTTTCAACAGGTACAAAATTTATAGTTGTTTCCTTGTTAGAAAGCGATTGGATTATTTCATTAATAGAAGGGTGGTTACTGTCTTTTTGAATGAAAAGCTTGTCTATTATTTTTCCTGATTTTATTGCTTCCTCAACGGGATGGATGCCAAAGGTAAAATTCATAATAATACGATGTTTGCGCAAAGGTAGTTTAAAAGGTTAGTTAAATATACATTTTTATCATTGATTATCCCTTACCAGTGGCATGGTACTACAACGTAATAATCCTTCTTGCTTGGCAATTTCTGCATACGGAACCTCTTCAACAGTAAAACCTTGCTTTCGCAACCAAGTATTTAAACGGATGAAGTTTCTTTCGGAAACCACAACATCTGGAGCAATAGAAAAAACATTGCTGTTCATTTGGTACATTTCATCTGCCGTGATATGAAAACAATTTTCTTTTCCGAAGTAATTTACTAACCAATTATACTCATCTTCTTCTAAAAAACCTTCTTTATGAATGATGGCTTTTCCCATTCCTAAGGGTTGAAAACAACAATCTAAGTGAAGCGCATTATTTTTTGCAAACTCATGAAGCTCTTCTACGGTATTTGTTTTAGACTTTTCCGGTTGAAATCCTACCGATTTTTTTAGATTGAATGATTTTACTTTTTTGTTTGGAAACAATTCTTGAAGCAGTTTTACAGCCTTCATATTAGTTCGGGCGGTAATGATATTCGGGTAATCTTTTTCTTTATACGTTCCTACAAAAATATATTCGTTCCAAGGCATTACATCGCCACCTTCAATATGGGCATCTTCAGGCAAGGTAATTCGGTTTTCTTTAGGAATTTGTTGCCAAACATATTCTATAGCTTGAATTTCTTTATCTCTGTCTGGGAGAATATTTGCTTTAATCAATTTATCTTCAATCACAAAGGCAATATCGCGAGCAAAAATTTGGTTGTAATTTTTTATTTGCTCAGGTCTGTAAACGGTAATCCCGTATTTTATAAAAATTTCGTTTAATGCCTCAATTTCTCGAACCATAGCCGGCTCAATTGGATAAGTGCCTTTTTTAATATGTTCTGCAGATTTTGGATCGTAGGTGTCTTTAAGTTTTGGTTTTTTTCCTTGTGAGTCTGCTCTTCCTAATACTACTGCTCGTAATCTGGATACTTCGTTTGTGACGTGTAACTTTATCATAAAGCAAATATAAAAAAAGCATCCGGTTATTAGGATGCTTTTTTTAGAGTGGATAAAAAATTATCTTTTTGTTAAAGGTTTAAAATCTCGTAAATTTTCACCAATATAAACTTGTCTGGGTCGTCCTATCGGTTCTTTTCTTAGTCGCATTTCACGCCATTGAGCAATCCATCCGGGTAGTCTTCCCAGTGCAAACATAGGTGTAAACATTTCGGTAGGGATGCCTAAGGCTCTGTAAATAATACCCGAATAAAAATCTACGTTAGGGTATAATTTTCTATCTACAAAATAGGGGTCTCTTAGTGCTTCTTCTTCCAATCCCTTAGCAATATCTAAAATAGGATCTTGAACTCCTAAATCTGTCAACACTTCATCGGCTGATTTTTTAATGATTTTGGCACGAGGATCAAAGTTTTTATATACTCTGTGACCAAAACCCATTAATCTAAACGGATCACTTTTGTCTTTGGCTTTTGCCATATATTTTTTGGTGTCTCCGTCATCTGCTTTTATGGCTTCTAACATTTCAATTACTGCTTGGTTTGCACCTCCGTGCAAGGGTCCCCAAAGCGCATTAATTCCTGCAGAGATGGACACAAATAAACCGGCGTGAGAAGAACCCACCATTCGTACTGTTGAAGTAGAACAATTTTGTTCGTGGTCTGCGTGTAGGATTAATAACTTATCTAAAGCATCTACAACAACAGGGTTAAGCATATAATCTTCGGTAGGTTTTTTAAACATCATTTTAAGAAAGTTCTCTACATATCCTAAAGAATTATCACCGTAGTCAAGTGGCAATCCGGCTCGTTTTCTGTATGCCCAGGCAGTTAATACCGGAAATTTTCCTAAGAGCCTAACGATTGCATTGTACATTTCTTCATCAGACTCTACATCTACCGATGTGGGATTAAAGGCTACTAAAGCACTTGTTAAAGATGATAAAACACCCATTGGATGTGCTGCTTTTGGGAAGCCGTCTATGATTTTTTTAATATCTTCATCAACATGTGCTTGGTCTTTAATATCTGAAGAAAACTTAATGAGTTGTTCTTCTGTGGGTAATTCACCAAATATGAGTAAGTAAGCTATTTCAAGAAAGTCTGCTTTTTCTGCTAAATCTTCTATGGCATAGCCTCTATACCGTAAGATACCTTTCTCTCCGTCAAGAAAAGTGATGGCACTCTCACAAGAACCGGTGTTTTTGTATCCGGGATCTAAAGTGATTATACCGCCTGCCATAGCTCTTAGTTTTTTTATGTCGATAGCTACCTCATTTTCGGTTCCAACTACCAAGGGAAATTCAAATTTTTTCCCATTTATTTCAAATATTGCTGTTTTTGACATAATTAATATTTTTAATTTATTTTACCGTAAAGATACAAAATATTCGTCTATTTTTTAGTAAAAACTAACACTTGTTAGGTGTTTTTTTAAATAGAAATATTAAGTGGAAATTCTAACCGATATTTACTTAATATCGTATTTTAAAAGCATTTCTTTTCGGGAAGTAAGCAATATCTCCTAGTTGTTCTTCAATTCGGAGCAATTGGTTGTATTTTGCCATTCGATCGCTTCGGGATAACGACCCTGTTTTTATCTGTCCGCAGTTAAGTGCAACGGCTAAATCGGCTATTGAATTGTCTTCTGTTTCTCCGCTTCGGTGTGACATGACGGTAGTGTAGCCTGCATTTTGAGCCATAGTTACCGCCGCAATAGTTTCGGTTAATGTTCCTATTTGATTTACTTTTATTAAAATTGAGTTTGCTACTTTTTTTTGAATTCCTCTAGAAAGTATTTCAACATTTGTAACAAATATATCGTCACCAACGAGTTGTACTTTTTCGCCTACTATTTTGGTAAGGTATTCCCAACCTTTCCAATCGTTTTCGTCCATACCGTCTTCAATAGAAATAATTGGATATTTTGTAACTAATTCGGATAAATAATCGGCTTGTTCTTTTGATGTTCGTATTTTACCTTTATCTCCTTCAAATTTGGTATAGTCGTATTTTCCGTTTACAAAAAACTCAGATGCAGCACAATCTAAAGCAATAAGGATGTCTTTACCAAATTTGTACCCGGTATATTCTACCGCTTGAGCAATAGTTTCTAGGGCATCTTCGGTTCCTTTGAGGGTTGGGGCAAAACCTCCTTCATCACCTACAGCTGTACTTAGCCCTCTGTTATGGAGTACTTTTTTTAAATGGTGAAATACTTCAGTTCCCATTTTCATAGCTTCGGTAAAGTTTTTGGCTTGTATCGGTATAATCATAAATTCTTGAAAAGCAATGGGTGCATCGCTGTGAGAACCTCCGTTTATAATATTCATCATTGGTACAGGAAGTGTTTTAGCACTTACTCCTCCTACATATCTGTAAAGGGGAAGTCCCATCTCGTTAGCAGCGGCATGTGCTACGGCAAGCGAAACGCCAAGTATGGCATTTGCTCCTAATTGTGATTTGTTAGGAGTACCGTCTAAATCAATCATTATTTTATCAATGAGTGCTTGTTCAAAAACCGAAACACCTAGCAATGTGCCTGCAATTTTACCATTTACATTTTTTACCGCTTGAGCTACACCTTTGCCCATATAATCTTTTCCTCCATCACGCAGTTCTACGGCTTCGTATTCTCCGGTTGAAGCTCCTGATGGTACTGCGGCTCTGCCCATAAAACCGTTTTCGGTAATTACATCAACTTCAACGGTGGGGTTTCCTCTGGAATCAAATATTTGTCTTGCGTGTATATCTATAATAATACTCATGCGTTTTGTAATTTAGATTGTTCTATTTTGTTTATAAACTCATCAAAAAGGTAGGATGAATCATGAGGTCCGGGACTGGCTTCCGGATGATATTGTACCGAAAATACCGGCTTGTTTTTCATTTTAATTCCGGCAACGGTATCATCATTTAAATGAAGATGTGTAATTTCTATTTCCGGATGGTTTTGTGTTTCTTCTTTATTAATTGCAAAGCCATGATTTTGTGATGTGATTTCGCCTTTACCTGTTTTAAGATTTATAACAGGATGATTTATTCCTCTATGACCGATGTGCATTTTATAGGTTGAAATACCGTTTGCCAAGGCTAAAACTTGGTGTCCTAAACATATTCCGAATACGGGTTTATTACTGTTAATGACTTGTTTTGCGGTTTCAATGGCTTGTGAAAGAGGTTCGGGATCTCCAGGTCCGTTTGAAAAGAAAAAGCCATCGGGTTGAAAAGTTTCTAAGTCTTTAAAAGTAGCATCATACGGAAAGACTTTTATATAACAATCTCGTTGTGCCAGATTTTTTAAGATGTTTTTTTTAACACCTAAGTCTAATATTGATATTTTATATGTTGCATTCTTGTTTCCGAAGTAATAAGGTTTTTTGTTAGCTACTTTTGAAGCCAGCTCCATTCCTTTCATATTAGGTACCTGTGCCAGTTGTTTTTTTAATTCATCTATTTTGTCAACTTCGGTAGAAATTACAGCATTCATTGCCCCGTTATCTCTTATATAGGCTACTAAAGCTCGAGTATCTATATCGCTAATTGCAAATAACTTGTTTTTGTCTAAAAAATTTTGGAGTGAATCATTTGCGGCTACACGAGAATAGTGGTAGCTAAAATTGCGACAGATTAATCCCGAAATTTTAATACTATTTGACTCAGTCTCATCTTTATTAACACCGTAATTTCCTATGTGGGCATTGGTAGTTACCATAAGTTGACCAAAGTAGGAGGGGTCTGTAAAGATTTCTTGGTATCCGGTCATGCCGGTGTTAAAGCATACTTCGCCATATGCGGTTCCTTTCTTGTTATTTACGGATTTTCCGTAAAAAACGGTGCCGTCTTCCAGTAGGATTAAGGCTTTTTGTAGATGTTTGTATTTCATAGAAAAAAGTTTTACAAAAATACTTTAAAAGTTTTTACAAATTAAAATAGTTATCCATAATTATAAACAAATAAAAAAAAAAGACTGCCTTCTCAGACAGTCTTTATAAATTGTTCAATAATTCATATTAATTTATTCTTCTTCTTTAGCTTCTGTTTTAGTTGCTACAGGAGGGGTTTGTTTTGCATTACTACCTCTTCTTCTACTTCTACGGGTAGTTTTTTTCTTAGTAGCTTTACCTGCATTGTAAATAGTATTGTAATCTACAAGTTCAATCATCGCCATATCTGCATTATCTCCAAGGCGATTTCCTAATTTTATAATACGTGTGTATCCTCCAGGACGATCACCTACTTTTACGGCTACTTCTCTAAAAAGCTCTGTTACTGCATCTTTTTGTCTAAGACGACTAAATACAATACGACGATTGTGAGTTGTGTCTTCTTTAGATTTGGTAATTAGAGGCTCTACAAATCGTTTTAGAGCCTTAGCTTTGGCAACTGTTGTGTTAATTCTTTTGTGTTCAATTAACGAACATGCCATATTAGCCAACATAGATTTTCTATGTGCAGTTTTTCTACTTAAGTGGTTAAATTTTTTTCCGTGTCTCATGACATTTTATTTTAATCATCATCTTGCTTCAATCCGCCTTTGGTGAAGAGCAAATTATGATGAATTAGTCTTTATCTAATTTATATTTTGAAAGATCCATACCAAAGGTTAAACCTTTAAGGTTTACAAGTTCTTCCAATTCGGTAAGTGATTTTTTACCGAAATTTCTAAACTTCATTAAATCATTTTTATTAAAAGAAACTAAATCGCCTAATGTATCTACTTCTGCAGCTTTTAGACAGTTTAATGCACGAACCGAAAGATCCATATCTACTAATCTTGTTTTAAGCAGCTGTCTCATATGAAGTGATTCTTCATCATAAGTTTCGGTTTGAGCAATCTCATCTGCTTCTAGTGTAATACGCTCATCACTAAATAACATAAAATGGTGAATGAGTGTTTTAGCAGCTTCGGTTAAAGCGTCTTTAGGGTGAATAGAACCGTCGGTTTTAATTTCAAAAATCAATTTTTCATAATCGGTTTTTTGCTCTACCCGATAGTTTTCAATACTGTACTTTACGTTTTTAATGGGAGTATATATTGAATCGGTAAAAATGGTTCCTAGTGGAGCTCCGGGTTTTTTGTTTTCTTCTGCCGGAACATAGCCTCTTCCTTTTTCGATTGTAATTTCAAAGTTAAGGTTTACTTTAGAGTCCATATTACAAATAACCAACTCGGGATTTAAAATTTGAAATCCTGAAATAAATTTTTGGAAATCTCCAGCGGTTAATTTTTCTTGCCCGGAAACCGAAATTGTTACGGTTTCGTTATCTACTTCATCTATTTGTCTTTTAAAACGAACTTGTTTTAAATTTAAAATCATTTCTGTAACATCTTCTACTATTCCGGGAATTGATGAGAATTCGTGTTCCACGCCTTCAATTCTAATTGATGTAATAGCAAAACCTTCTAGAGAAGAGAGTAAAACTCTTCTTAGTGCGTTCCCAACGGTTAATCCGTAACCGGGTTCGAGTGGTCGAAACTCAAATTTGCCTTCAAACTCGTTTGAATCAACCATTATAACTTTATCTGGCTTTTGAAAGATAAATACTGCCATAGTGTAACTGTGTATTAGTTATTATTTAGAATATAATTCGACAATAAACTGTTCGTTTATATTTTCGGGTATTTGGATACGTTGTGGAACAGAAACATAGGTTCCTTGTTTTGTAGCGTTATCCCAAGTAATCCATTCATACACGTGGCTAGCGTTTTCTAACGAATTGTTGATAGCCTCAAGCGATTTAGATTTTTCTCTTACACCTACCACATCACCCGCTTTTAGTTGGTAAGATGGTATGTTAACTTTCTTTCCGTTTACGGTAATATGCCTGTGAGAAACCAATTGTCTGGCCGCGCTTCTGGTGGGCGCAATTCCCATTCTATATACCACGTTGTCTAATCTAGATTCGCATAGTTGCAATAGTACTTCACCGGTAATTCCGGGAGCAGCTGTTGCTTTTTTAAATAAATTACTAAATTGACGTTCTAAAATACCGTAGGTATATTTTGCTTTCTGTTTTTCGGCTAATTGTATTGCGTATTCAGATTTTTTACCTCTTCTACGGTTATTACCGTGTTGTCCCGGAGGATAATTCTTTTTTTCAAAAGATTTATCATCTCCAAAAATTGGTTCGCCAAATTTACGTGCGATTTTAGTTTTTGGTCCTGTGTATCTTGCCATTTTAAGTTTGTTTGTTAGAAAGAAAAACTAAATTAAGGCTTATCCTTTAGTTTTATAATTCTTTCTTTTAGTTTAAAAATTTATTGTTTATAATAAACACTGAAAATGAATCAGTATTATACTCTTCTTCTTTTAGGCGGTCTGCATCCGTTATGTGGTATTGGAGTTATATCAACAATTTCTGTAACTTCAATTCCGGAATTGTGAATACTTCGAATTGCAGATTCTCTACCGTTACCGGGTCCTTTTACATATACCTTTACTTTTCGTAATCCTGCTGCGTGAGCAACTTCGGCAGCATCTTCTGCGGCGAGTTGAGCAGCGTAAGGAGTGTTTTTCTTAGATCCTCTAAAGCCCATTTTTCCGGCAGAAGACCAAGAGATTACATCTCCGTTTTTATTGGTTAACGAAATGATAATGTTGTTAAATGATGCTGTTACGTGCGCATGACCGTAAGACTCAACATTAACTTTGCGTTTTTTTGTACTTTTTGAATTAGACTTTGCCATAATGATAGGTGTTATTTAGTTGCTTTTTTCTTGTTAGCAACAGTTTTACGTTTTCCTTTTCTTGTTCTGGAGTTATTCTTTGTACGTTGTCCTCTTAACGGAAGACCAATTCTGTGTCGAATACCTCTGTAACAGCCTATATCCATTAAGCGTTTAATACTTAATTGAACTTCACTACGTAATTCACCTTCAATTTTGAAAGTACTTACGACCTCACGAATGTTTGCAATATCTTTATCGTCCCATTCGCTTACTTTTTTGTCTTCGCTAACTTCGGCTTTTTTTAAAATATCTTTAGCACGGCTCTTGCCTATACCAAAGATGTACGTTAACGCGATTACACCCCTTTTGTTTTTAGGGATATCTACACCTGCGATTCTTGCCATAATTTATCCTTGTCTTTGTTTATATCTTGGGTTTTTTTTGTTAATAACATATAATCTGCCTTTTCTGCGAACAATCTTGCAGTCGGCACTTCTTTTTTTAATAGATGCTCTTACTTTCATTTTTATTAGTATCTGTATGTAATACGAGCCTTTGTTAAATCATAAGGACTCATCTCTAGTTTAACTTTGTCTCCGGGTAACAGTTTAATATAATGCATACGCATTTTACCCGAAATGTGTGCAGTAACAATATGTCCGTTTTCTAATTCTACGCGAAACATGGCATTTGATAATGCTTCGGTTATTGTGCCGTCTTGTTCTATTGCGGGTTGCTTTGCCATTATACGATTGTTTTTCTGTTTTTACCTGTTTTCATTAACCCGTCGTAATGACGGTTTAACAAATATGAATTTATCTGTTGCATTGTGTCTATTGCAACACCAACCATAATAAGCAGTGATGTTCCTCCATAAAATAATGCCCATCCTTGTTGAATTCCAAGCAGTTTTACCGCAAATGCAGGAAAAATTGCAATTAAAGCTAAGAAAATAGATCCCGGAAGGGTAATTTGAGACATAATTTTATCCAAAAACTCGGCGGTATCGGTACCGGGTTTAATACCGGGAATAAATCCTCCACTGCGTTTTAAGTCGTCTGCCATTTTATTGGTAGGTACTGTAATTGCCGTATAAAAATAAGTGAATATAATAATTAGTATTGCAAACACTACATTGTACCAAAATCCAAACATATCACTAAATGTTGCTTGTATACTCTGAGCAAAATCACTTTCTGATAAACTGGCAACTGCCGAAGGAACAAACATAATTGCTTGCGCAAAGATAATAGGCATTACTCCCGAAGCATTTAACTTTAACGGAATAAATTGTCGTGCTCCAAAAATATTTTTTTCGTAGGCACCACTTGCTGTCCTTCGAGCATATTGCACGGGTATTTTTCGTACAGCCATAACCAGCATAATACTAACCAGAATAATGACAAACCACAAAGCAATTTCAATGAGTATCATTATAGCTCCTCCGTTACTAGCTTCTATTCTTGAAACAATCTCTTGAGCAAAAGATTGCGGAAGATTTGCAATTATACCTACCATAATTAATATTGAGATACCGTTTCCAACACCTTTGTCTGTGATTTTTTCACCCAACCACATTGCAAAAATGGTTCCGGTGACTAAAATGATGGTTGAAGAGATATAAAACATAGTAGTTTTTCCTAATACAAAAGCTTCTGCCGGAACGCCCATGGCAGATAAGCCAAATAAGTATGATGGGGCTTGAAACAAACAAATACCAATGGTTAACCAACGAGTGATTTGATTAATTTTTTTTCTACCACTTTCACCTTCTTTTTGTAATTTTTGTAAATAAGGAACGGCAATTTGCATTAATTGTACAACAATCGATGCAGAAATATATGGCATAATACCCAAGGCAAAGACCGAAGCTTTGGCAAAAGCACCACCGGTAAAAGCATTTAATAAACCGCCTATACCTCCACCTGCAAATTTTCCGGCAAATGAAGCGAGCTTATCTGCATCAATACCGGGCAAGACCACTTGCGCACCAAATCGGTAAACAAGTAACAAACCAAGTGTTAGAATTAAGCGATTGCGCAATTCTTCAATCTTCCAAACGTTTTTTAGGGTATTAATAAATTTCATCCTTATTAAAAAATTACAGTGTTACTACTTCACCACCGGCTGCTTCTATTGCTTCTTTTGCTGAGGCAGTAAACTTATGTGCTGATACTTTTAATTTCGCTTTTAACTTTCCTCTTCCTAAGATTTTAACCATTTCGTTTCTACGAGCAAGTCTAAGGTCTACCATTGTGTCAAAATCTATTGTACCTTTTATCTTTTTGTCTTCAACTAATTGTTGTAAGGTGTCTAGATTTACACCTTGGTATTCTTTTCGGTTTATGTTTTTAAAACCAAATTTAGGCACTCTACGTTGAAGAGGCATTTGCCCGCCTTCGAAACCTAATTTTTTAGAATAACCCGAACGAGACTTAGCACCTTTGTGTCCACGTGTTGCGGTGCCACCTTTTCCAGATCCTTGCCCACGACCTACCCGTTTACCTTGATTTTTAACCGAACCTTCAGCCGGTTTTAAGTTGCTTAAATCCATTGTTTATATCTTAAAGAGTTTCAACAGAAACCAAATGTTTAACTTTATTTATCATACCCAATATGCTTGGTGTATCTTCATGCTCTACCACTTGATCTATTTTTTTAAGACCTAATGATTTGAGCGTTCTTTTTTGTGTTTGTGAACGATTAATTTCACTCTTCACTTTTTTTACTTTTATTTTTGCCATTGTAAAATTTTTTTACAGTTTTCAGCTAAGGCTGAAATTTTGTTTATCCTTTAAACATTTTTTCAAGAGAAATTCCTCTTTGTTTTGCTATTGTTTGTGCACTACGCATTTGTAGTAAAGCATCAAAGGTAGCTTTTACAACATTGTGCGGGTTTGAAGAACCTTGTGATTTTGATAATACATCATGAACTCCCACCGATTCTAATACAGCGCGAACCGCTCCTCCGGCAATTACTCCGGTACCGGGAGCTGCCGGTAATAAATTTACTCTTGCCCCACCGTATTTTCCTTTTTGAGGATGCGGAAGTGATTTTTTGTTTAACGGAATCCTTACCAAGTTCTTTTTAGCATCTTCAATAGCTTTGGCAATGGCACTGGCAACATCTTTAGATTTACCCATACCGTGACCTACTACACCATTTTCGTTACCAACAACAACAATTGCTGAAAATCCAAAAGCTCGTCCACCTTTGGTTACTTTTGTAACACGTTGTACACCTACCAATCGATCTTTTAGTTCAAGACCTCCCGGTTTTACTAGCTCTACGTTTTTATATTTTTGATACATATTTCTTAGAATTTAAGTCCCCCTTCTCGGGCTCCTTCGGCTAATGATTTAACTCTTCCGTGATAAAGGTTTCCACCTCGGTCAAACGAAATGGTTTCTATGCCGGCTTTTAAAGCTTTTTCGGCAATAGCTTTACCTACTAATTTTGCAGCTTCAGTTTTGTTAACTTTTGCTGTATCTATGTTTTTATCTCTAGATGAAGCTGCAACGATAGTTTTACCGTTAACATCATCTATGAGTTGCGCATATATTTCTTTATTGCTTCTGTAAACAGCCAGTCTGGGTCTTTCTATAGTACCGGATACTGTTTTTCTAATTCTGAAGCGTAATCGTTGTCTTCTTTCTAATTTTGATAATACCATAACGCTATTTATTATGCAGATTTACCTGCTTTTCTTCTTATTTGTTCGCCTACATATTTAACACCTTTTCCTTTGTAAGGTTCGGGTTTACGGAAACTGCGAATTTTTGCAGCTACTTGACCAACCAATTGTTTGTCAAAAGATGTTAGTTTTATGATAGGGTTTTTCCCTTTTTCGGATATTGTTTCAACTTTAACTTCCGGAGCAATGTCTAGTACAATATTATGTGAAAAACCTATTGCAATATCTAATCTTTGTCCTTGGTTGGAAGCTCTGTATCCTACTCCTACTAATTCTAGTTCTTTTGTCCATCCTTTTGAAACACCTTCAATCATATTATAAACTAAGGATCGGTACAAACCGTGTTTCGATTTGTTTTCTTTGGTTAATGAATTGGGTTTCAGTATAATTTTACCTTCTTCATCTTTTTCTATAGTTACACCAGAGTATTCTTGTGTTAACTCACCTAATTTCCCTTTTACGGTTATTATATTGTCTTTTATATCGACTGTAACACCGTCTGGGATTGCTACTGGGTTATTACCTATTCTTGACATTTTTGTCTGTATTTTTTAGTATACGTAACATAAAACTTCACCACCTACATTTTCAGCTTTAGCTTGTTTAGCTGTCATTACCCCATGCGAGGTAGAGACAATAGCTATTCCTAAACCGTTAAGCACACGAGGCATTTCTTGTGAGTTAGCATATTTACGTAAACCGGGTTTACTTACTCGTTGTATTTTTTTGATAACAGGGTCTTTACTTAATCTATCATATTTTAAGGCTATTTTAATAGTACCCTGAACACCATTATCATCTTCAAATTTATAACTAAGTATATATCCTTGGTCAAACAATATCTTTGTAATGTCTTTTTTAATTTTTGAAGCTGGAACTTCTACAACTCTGTGTCCTGCTTGTACGGCATTTCTAACTCTGGTTAGAAAATCTGCTATTGGATCTGTATTCATCTTTCTTGCTTTATAATATTGTTATTACCAACTTGCTTTTCTAACTCCGGGAATTAAACCTTTATTAGCCATTTCACGAAACATTACACGTGAAATACCAAATGTTCTCATATACCCTTTTGGTCTTCCTGTTAATTTGCAACGATTGTGCATTCGTACAGGTGATGCATTTTTAGGTAGCTTTTGTAAACCTTCCCAATCGCCTGCCTCTTTAAGTGCTTTGCGTTTGGCAGCATATTTTGCTACTGTTTTTGCTCTTTTTACCTCGCGGGCCTTCATTGATTCTTTAGCCATTTCTTAATTTTTTTTAAAAGGTAATCCTAATTCGGATAATAATGATTTTGCTTCTTTATCTGTTTTTGCAGATGTTACAAAGGTAATGTTCATACCTTCTATTTTCTTTACTTTATCGATATCGATTTCGGGAAAAATAATTTGCTCGGTAATACCTAGCGAATAATTTCCTCTACCGTCAAAACCGGTTGCTTTAATGCCATTAAAATCACGTACTCTTGGTAATGCAGTTGTAATAAGTCTGTCTAAAAACTCGTACATACGTTCTCCTCTAAGAGTTACCATTGCACCAATGGGCATTCCTTTACGTAATTTAAAACTTGCTACGTCTTTTTTGGAGATAGTAGCTATAGCTTTTTGTCCGGTTATTTTTGTTAGTTCGTCTACAGCATATTCGATTAACTTTTTGTCTGCAACTGCAGCTCCAACACCACGAGAAACAACTATTTTCTGTAGTTTTGGCACTTGCATTACATTTTTGTAACCAAATTCTTCTGTTAATGCGTTTATCACGCGACTACTAAACTCTTCTTTAAGTCTTGGTGTATATCCCATAACTAGATTACTTGATTTGATTTTTTAGCAAATCGTACTTTTTTTCCATCTTCCATTTTATAACCTACACGTGTTGGTTTTCTCGTTTTAGGGTCTATAAGTGAAAGGTTTGAAATATGGATAGGAGCTTCTTTTTTGCTAATTCCGCCTTGTGGGTTATCAGCACTTGGTTTTTTATGTTTTGAAACCAAATTCACTCCTTCTACTATTGCTTTGTTTTTCTCAATTAACACTTTTAGTACTTTACCTTCAGAACCTTTATGGTCTCCAGCGATAACGACCACATTGTCTCCTGATTTTATTTTAAGCTTTGTCATCTTAGATTTTGTATTAAAGCACCTCGGGTGCCAATGATACTATTTTCATAAATTGTTTATCACGAAGCTCTCTGGCAACGGGTCCAAAGACACGTGTCCCAATCATTTCGCCTTGGGCATTTAATAATACACAGGCGTTGTCATCAAAACGGATGTATGAGCCGTCTGGTCTTCTAACTTCTTTTACGGTACGAACAACAACTGCTTTGGTTACTGCTCCTTTTTTGATATTTCCGTTAGGAGTTGCTTCTTTTACCGTTACTACGATTTTGTCTCCAATAGAAGCATATCTTTTTTTTGTGCCGCCTAACACTCTAATTGTGAGCACTTCTTTTGCCCCCGTGTTATCTGCTACTTTTAGCCTTGATTCTTGTTGTATCATGATTACTTCGCTCTATCAATTATTTCTACTAACCTCCAACATTTGGTTTTACTTAAAGGACGTGTTTCCATAATCCTTACTTTATCACCTTCGTTGCAGTCGTTTTTCTCGTCGTGTGCAACATATTTTTTTGTTTTCAACACGAATTTTCCGTACATAGGATGTTTTACTTTTTTTACTTCGGCAACAACAATAGATTTATCCATTTTGTTACTGGTAACAATACCTATACGTTCTTTTCTTAAATTTCTTTTTTCCATCTTACAGCTTTGCACTTTTATTGTTGTGCTTCTCTTTTAGTTAGTTCTGTCGCAATTCGCGCAATGGTTCTTCTATGTGTTCTCAGTTGAATTGGATTTTCCAACGGTGTAATGGCATGTGCCATTTTAAGGTCTACATATAGCTTTTTAAATTCTGCTATCTGTTCTTTAAGTTCTGCTGTTGATGCCTTTGTTATTTCTGATTGTTTCATAATTAGCATTTCAAATATTAAGCTTGATAATCTCTAGAAATAATAAATTTTGTTTTTACCGGAAGCTTTTGTGCAGCGAGGCGCAATGCTTCTTTGGCAGTGTCTAGATTTACTCCTGATACTTCAAACAAAATTCTGCCTGGTTTTACAACAGCTGCATAATATTCTACAGCACCTTTTCCCTTACCCATACGTACCTCAAGAGGTTTTTTGGTGATGGGTTTGTCTGGGAATATCATAATCCACAAAGACCCTTCTCTTTTCATATAACGGGTAGCGGCAATACGCGCTGCTTCAATTTGGCGAGCCGTTAAAAAATTTGAATCTAAAGACTTAATACCAAAAGTTCCGTATGAAAGTTGGTTGCCTCTTCCGGCATTACCTTTCATGCGTCCTTTTTGTTGTTTGCGGTATTTTGTTCTCTTAGGTTGTAACATTTTTCTTTAATTTTAAAAAATTACTTTCTACGACGTGATCTGTTTCCACCTCGTCCTGAATTTCCTTTTCCTCCTTTTTTAGAAAGACCTACTAATGGAGAAAGTTCTCTTTTTCCATAAACTTCACCTTTCATAATCCATACTTTTACACCCAGTCTACCATAGGTAGTGTGTGCTTCAACCAACGCATAATCTATATCTGCTCTAAAAGTAGATAGAGGAATACGTCCGTCTTTGTAAGACTCTGAACGTGCCATTTCCGCACCGTTTAAACGTCCTGAGATTTGAACTTTAATTCCCTCTGCATTCATACGCATGGCAGCCGCGATAGCCATTTTTATGGCTCTACGGTATGAAATACGATTTTCAATTTGGCGAGCAATACTTGCCCCTACTAATTGTGCATCGAGTTCGGGTCTTTTAATCTCGTGAATGTTTATTTGTACGTCTTTTCCGGTAATTTTTTTGAGTTCTTCTTTAAGCTTGTCTACCTCCTGTCCGCCTTTACCGATTATAATACCGGGTCTGGCAGTGGTGATAGTAACGGTTACAAGTTTAAGGGTGCGCTCTATGATTACCCTAGACACACTAGCTTTGTTTAAACGAGCATGAACGTATTTTCTAATCTTGTCGTCTTCGGCTAGTTTATCGCCGTAGTCGTTACCTCCGTACCAGTTGGATTCCCATCCTCTAATAATACCTAAGCGATTTCCGATTGGATTTGTTTTTTGTCCCATTTAAAATTAGCTTTGTGTGTTATCGTTTGCTCCCAGAATCACGGTTACATGATTGGAACGTTTTCTTATTCTGTGCGCTCGTCCTTGTGGTGCGGGTCTAAGTCTTTTTAGCATAGTTCCGCTGTCTACTCTAATCTCTTTGATAAAAAGATCGGCGTCTTCAACAGATGCGTCTTCATTTTTAGCTTGCCAGTTAGCAATTGCAGAAAGAACTAATTTTTCAAGTCTTCTGGAGGCTTCTTTTTGGCTAAACTTTAAAATATTAAGCGCTTTATCAATTTTTTCACCTCTAACTAAATCTGCAACTAATCGCATTTTTCTAGGTGATGTTGGGCAATTATTTAATTTAGCAAAGTACATTGTTTTCTTTGCTTCCTTGATTTTTTCTGCTCTTTCTCTTTTACGAACTCCCATGGCTTATTATTTTTTTCCTTTATTTTTTGCACCTGCGTGACCACGGAATGATCGTGTAGGTGAAAATTCTCCTAATTTATGTCCTACCATATTTTCAGTAATGTAAACAGGTACAAATTGTTTTCCGTTGTGTACTGCAATGGTTTGTCCTACAAAATCGGGTGTAATCATTGAAGCTCTTGACCATGTTTTTATCACGGTTTTTTTATTTGCTTCTACGTTTTGTAGTACTTTTTTTTCTAGTTTAAAATGAACGTAAGGTCCTTTTTTTAATGATCTTGCCATAATTTAATTATTTCTTTCTACGTTCTATGATGTATTTGTTACTTGCTTTTGTTTTTGAACGGGTTCTGTATCCTTTTGCAGGGATTCCGTTTCTTGATCTAGGATGACCACCAGATGATTTTCCTTCACCACCTCCCATTGGGTGATCCACAGGATTCATTACTACCGGTCTTGTTCGAGGTCTTCTTCCTAACCATCTTGTTCTACCAGCTTTACCCGATACTAATAATTGGTGATCGCTATTAGATACAGCACCAATTGTAGCCATACAAGTGGAAAGAATTAAACGTGTTTCTCCTGAGGGTAATTTTACGGTAGCAAATTTTCCGTCACGAGCCATTAATTGAGCAAAAGCTCCCGCGCTACGTACTAATGCAGCACCTTGTCCGGGATGTAACTCAATACAAGAAATAATGGTACCAAGCGGAATGCTAGAAAGTGGCATTGCATTTCCAATTTCGGGAGCTACTTTGTCTCCTGAAACGATATTTTGACCTACCTTAAGTCCGTTTTGTGCAATAACATAGCGCTTTTCACCATCTTGATAGTTTAATAAGGCTATAAAAGCAGTTCGGTTAGGGTCGTACTCAATGCTAGCTACAGTTGCAGGAATTCCGGTTTTGTTACGTTTGAAATCGATAATTCGATATCTTTTTTTATGACCACCTCCACGATAACGCATGGTCATTTTTCCTTGATTGTTTCTACCGCCAGAACGTTTTTTCGGAGTTAATAAACTTTTCTCCGGCTTATCAGTTGTAATGGCATCGTATCCGTTTACAACTCTAAATCGCTGTCCTGGGGTGATAGGTTTTAATTTTCTTACTGACATTTTTGTCTTTTTTTATCCAATTATTATTGGATGTTATTGTAAAAATCTATTGTATCACCTTCCGCCACCTGTACTATTGCTTTTTTAATTGCATTAGTTTTACCAGTTTGAACCCCCGATTTTGTGTATCGAGTATTTCTATTTGGGCGAACATTTATTGTGCGAACTTTAGTAACAGAAACATCATAAACAGCTTCAACTGCTTTTTTAATTTCTACCTTATTCGCCTTAGGATGAACTATAAAGCTATAGCGATTGAAATCTTCAACGTCTGCCGTAGCTTTTTCTGTTATTATAGGTTTAATTAAGATATTCATTGTTTCTATTTACTTAAATTTTGTTCAATTCCTTCTAAAGAACTCTCAAATAATACGATGCTGTTTGCATTCATTATTTTGTAAGTACTTAATTCTGAGTTAATTATAACTTCTGTTCTCTTTAAATTACGAGAGGACAAATATAGGTTTTTATTTGATTCACCCAACACAAATAAAGATTTTTTACTGTCTAATCCTAATGCAGATAAAATAGTAGTGAATTCTTTTGTTTTTGGAGAGTCAAATTTTAAATCTTCAACAACTATAATAGCCTTATTACTAGCTTTCATGCTTAATGCAGATTTACGAGCTAATCGTTTAAGGTTTTTATTTAGTTTAAAAGAATAGTTTCTTGGTCTTGGACCAAACATTCTACCTCCACCTCTAAATACACCAGATTTGATACTGCCTGCACGGGCTGTACCGGTACCTTTTTGTTTTTTAATCTTACGTGTGCTTCCTGCTATTTCGGCACGCTCTTTAGATTTGTGCGTTCCTTGTCTTTGATTGGCTAGGTATTGCTTTACATCAAGATACACAGCGTGATTACTAGGTTCTATACCATACACCTCCTTAGAAAGTTCTACTTTCCTTCCAGTGTCTTTTCCGTTTTTATCTAATACTGCTACCTTCATTATTTCTGAATAGTTACGTAAGCATTTTTGTGTCCGGGTACACACCCTTTCACAACAAGTAGATTCTTTTCGGGAACTACTTTCAACACTTTTAGGTTTTGTACTTTTACTGTTTTATTTCCCATTTGTCCTGCCATTTTCATTCCTTTAAAAACACGTGCAGGGTAGGAAGCCGCTCCAATTGATCCGGGAGCTCTTAATCGGTTATGTTGACCGTGTGTGGCTTGACCCACTCCGGCAAAGCCGTGTCGTTTTACAACGCCTTGGAATCCTTTTCCTTTTGAGGTTCCGGCAACGTCAACAAACTCGCCTTCTATAAAATGTTCTACGGTGATGGTATCACCTAATTTGTATTCTTCTTCAAATCCTTGGAATTCTACGACTTTTCGTTTAGCAACGGTTCCGGCTTTCTTTGCGTGCCCTTCGGCAGCTTTAGTAGCCTTCTTTTTGTCATCGAAACCAAGTTGAAGAGCTTCGTACCCGTCAACCTCTTTGGTTCTGACTTGGGTGACAACACAGGGACCTACTTCTAAAACGGTACACGGAATGTTTTTTCCGTTTTCGTCAAAGAGGCTGGTCATTCCTATCTTTTTTCCAATTAACCCAGACATATTGATTTTAGATTTATGATTTTGGTTTTCTGATGTTAGAAAATCCGCAATCTGTTTAATTAATTATTTTTACTTACTAAAACAGGGTCAAAATATATTCAACCCTGAATGCTATTTTGTTTCCGTTTTTCCTTTGCTCGAAGCTCCGGACATGTTTATTCTGAATTTATTTCAGAATATTTTTCAATTTTAGTTAAACTCAACCTGAATTTTTTCAATTTTAGTTAAACTCAACCTGAATTTTTTCAATTTTAGTTAAACTCAATCTGAATTTTTTCAATTTTAGTTAAACTCAATCTGAATTTATTTCAGAATATTTTTCAATTTTAGTTTTAAAAGATTCCGAATCAAGTTTGGAATGTATTCAACTACTCATTTTAATTTCGCAAAAGCTTATTAAAATGAAATTTCATTACACCTTAATTTCAACTTCAACACCACTTGGTAACTCTAATTTCATTAAAGCATCGATGGTTTTTGAAGAAGAACTGTAGATGTCTAACAATCTCTTATAAGAACATAATTGAAATTGTTCTCTACTCTTTTTATTTACGTGCGGTGAACGCAAAACCGTAAATATTTTTTTATGGGTTGGTAACGGAATTGGTCCTGTTACTACCGCTCCTGTACTTTTTACTGTCTTCACAATTTTTTCAGCAGATTTGTCTACTAAATTGTGGTCGTAAGATTTTAATTTAATTCTTATTTTTTGACTCATTGCTGAAATATTAAGCGTTTACTGTTCCTTTTGCTGTGGCAATTACTTCTTCTGAAATATTTGACGGTGTTTCGGCATAGTGTGAAAACTCCATTGTAGATGTTGCTCTACCTGATGATAATGTTCTTAATGTAGTTACATAACCAAACATTTCGGATAATGGAACTGTGGCTTTTATTACTTTTGCTCCGGCTCTATCTCCCATTTCACTCATTTGTCCTCTTCTTCTATTTAAATCTCCCACAATATCACCCATATTTTCTTCGGGGGTGAGAACCTCAAGTTTCATGATAGGTTCTAAAATAACTGCTCCTGCAGCTTTAGAAGATTCTTTAAAACCAAGTTTTGCAGCTAGCTCGAATGAAAGCGAATCGGAATCTACCGGATGGAATGATCCATCCTTAAGAGTTACCTTCATATTGTCTACTTCAAATCCGGCAAGCGGACCGTTTTTCATTGCTTCTTTAAATCCCTTTTCTACAGAAGGAATGTATTCTTTTGGAATATTACCACCTTTAATTTCATTTACAAACTCAAGTCCGGTTTTTCCTTCTTCGGCAGGTTCAAGTGTAAATACAATATCAGCAAATTTACCACGACCACCCGATTGTTTTTTGTAAACTTCTCTATGTTCTGCAGGGCGTGTAATAGCTTCTTTGTATTCTACTTGAGGCTGTCCTTGATTTACCTCTACTTTAAACTCTCTTTTTAATCTGTCTACAATAATATCTAAGTGAAGTTCTCCCATCCCGGATATAATGGTTTGTCCTGATGCTTCATCTGTTCTAACGGTAAAAGTTGGGTCCTCTTCTGCTAATTTAGATAGTGCCATTCCCAGTTTATCAACATCGGCTTTTGTTTTAGGTTCAACGGCAATACCTATTACCGGATCTGGAAAGTCCATACTTTCTAGAATTATCGGAGCTTTTTCATCAGACAAGGTGTCTCCTGTTTTAATGTCTTTAAATCCAACTGCAGCACCTATATCTCCTGCACCGATGTTATCTACAGCATTTTGTTTATTTGAGTGCATTTGGTAAATACGGGAGATGCGTTCTTTTTTACCGGAACGATTGTTTAATACATATGAACCGGCATTTAGATTTCCTGAATAGGCACGAAAAAATGCCAATCGACCAACAAATGGGTCGGTTGCAATTTTAAATGCTAATGCAGAAAACGGGTCGTCGTAAGACGGTTTTCTAGCAACCTCTTCACCTGTAAGAGGGTTTACGCCAATGATAGCTTCTTTATCGACAGGAGAGGGTAGATATCTGCAAACAGCGTCTAATAAAAATTGAACTCCTTTATTTTTAAAAGCAGAGCCACAAATCATTGGAATGATTGCCATATCCATTACTGCTGCACGTAATGCTGCGTGCACTTCGTCTTCGGTAATAGAATCCTCATCCTCCATAAATTTCTCTAAAAGATTTTCATCGTATGATGCTACTTCTTCTATTAAATTTGCACGATATTTATAGGCTTCTTCTTTGAGTTCTTCGGGAATGTCAATAATATCAAAGGTTGATCCTTGAGTTTGATCATGCCAAATAATAGCGCGATTTTTCACCAAGTCAATAATTCCTTTAAAATCTGCTTCTTCACCAATTGGTAAAACGATTGGTACGGCATTAGAACCTAACATTTCCTTTACTTGACGATTTACCATCAGAAAATCAGAACCTTGGCGATCCATTTTATTTACGAAACCTATACGTGGTACTTTATAGTTATCTGCTAATCTCCAGTTGGTTTCCGATTGTGGTTCAACACCGTCTACGGCACTAAAAAGAAATACTAATCCGTCTAATACGCGGAGCGATCTATTTACTTCTACGGTAAAATCAACGTGTCCGGGAGTGTCAATAATATTAAAATGGTAGGGTTTTGACTCTGGTGTTGGTTTTCCGTTTTCGGTAGGGAAATTCCAGATACAAGTAGTGGCTGCAGAGGTAATGGTAATACCTCTTTCTTGTTCTTGCTCCATCCAGTCCATTGTTGCAGCCCCATCGTGTACTTCACCGATTTTATGACTTTTACCCGTGTAATATAGAATGCGTTCTGTAGTTGTGGTTTTACCGGCATCAATATGTGCGGCAATTCCAATATTTCTTGTAAGTTTTAAATCTCTTTTAGCCATTTTAATTAAAATCTGAAGTGTGAAAATGCTTTGTTTGCTTCTGCCATTTTATGGGTGTCTACGCGTTTTTTAACAGCGGCACCTTCTTCTTTTGCTGCTGCAAGAATTTCGGCAGCTAGTTTTTGAGCCATCGATTTTTCGTTGCGTCTTCTGGCAAATAAAATAAGCCATTTCATTGCGGTGGATATTTTTCTGTCCGGACGTATGGGTCTGGGTATTTGAAAAGTAGCTCCACCTACTCTGCGACTACGTACTTCTACGTGAGGCATAACATTAGAAAGTGCTTCTTTCCATACTTCTAATGCGGTTTTTTCTTCGTCTTGTTTTTTGGTATCTACAATGTCAATAGCATCATAAAATACTTTAAAAGCAACCGACTTTTTTCCGTCCCACATTAAGTTGTTTACAAAACGTGTAACCAACTGGTCGTTAAATTTAGGATCCGGTAAAAGCGGTCTTTTTTTTGCTTGTCTTTTTCTCATGTCTTCGTGTTACAAAGTTTTTAATTACTTTTTAGGGCGTTTTGCTCCGTATTTAGACCTGCGTTGTGTTCTTCCTTCAACACCGGCGGTGTCTAAGGCTCCACGAACAATGTGGTATCTAACTCCGGGTAAATCTTTAACCCTTCCGCCTCTAACCAATACTATCGAGTGCTCTTGTAGATTATGTCCTTCACCGGGAATGTACGCGTTTACTTCTTTACCATTTGTTAATCTAACCCTTGCTACTTTACGCATTGCAGAGTTAGGTTTTTTAGGTGTCGTAGTATATACACGGGTACACACACCTCTTCTTTGAGGACACGAATCTAAAGCAGCCGATTTACTCTTCTTGGTTATTTTGGCTCTTCCTTTTCGTACTAATTGTGAAATTGTTGGCATATAAACTGTTTATTATATAATAATACCCCTTTTTTTGGGTGTGCAAAGGTAGAAATATTTATTTATTATTCAAATATAGCTCTATAAATTTTTAAAACATTTTAATTTATAGTTGTTCTAAATATGAAAAGCCATCTTGAAGCGTTAGTTTTACAAGAAATTTATAGAATAATTGAAACCTTTTTTTTACATTTTTTTATACCTTAATATATGTACGGGTTTTTTGTCGAATATTCACTCGCAACAAATTCAACTTAAAATAGAAGCTGAGAATGTAGTTGAAAATAAAATTATAGATTCTTTAGGTTATAAAAAAAACCATTCCGATTTTAAAAGTATTCGGGAAGAAGTTTTTCGATTTAAAGATAAGTTAACCAATTCTGGGTATTTAAATGTTGAAGTTAAATCGTTACAGAAATTTTCCGATAGTTTATTTTTAGCAAAAGTATTTATCGGTGATAAA
>WFXA01000139.1 GCA_015490835.1 Flavobacteriaceae bacterium
TTGCCGACATAATTTATCGCTACACTTGGAAAAAGAAAAATATAGACTTCGAGTTGCAGTTTACCAACATATTCAACACAGAAGAATACAGAACTATAAACATTGATAATTTTAGCTACATGGAATCTAATTTTAGGCTTAGACCAAGGCAAGTGTTGTTTAATATTAGGTTTTCATTATAACGAATAGACTGAGTTAAGTAAGCAAAGAGGAGTTTTACTTCGGCTACACATTAGCCTTCAAAGGTAAATGCACTACGCTTTTGGTTTCAAAAAACGTTTCTTCAAAATAATTGGAAAGCGGGTAAATTGTAGCATTAGGAAAAGGCTTTAACTCTTGGGTTAAATCGCCTCCTTTAAGATATAAAATTCCGTTTTTTAAAGTGTGGGTGTTTTTTTTGGTGATTTTAAATTTTACCCAACGATAAAAAGTTTCCATTTGTGCAACTGCCCTGCTAACGATAAAATCAAATTTTTCGTCTATATCTTCAACACGCGAATGCGATGCTTTTACATTTTTTAATTGTAATCCTTGCACGACTTCTTCTACCACTTTAATTTTCTTCCCGATACTATCTACCAGATGAAATTGTGTTTCCGGAAAAAGAATAGCCAGCGGAATACCGGGAAAACCGCCTCCCGTTCCAACATCCACTACTCTTGCTTGTGGCATAAAAGGCATCACTTTGGCTATTCCTAACGAATGAAGCACATGGCGGAGGTATAACTCATCAATATCTTTACGAGAAACCACATTTATTTTTAAATTCCAATCTTGGTACAATGTGTTTAAGAGTAAAAACTGTTGTTTTTGGGTTTCAGAAATAGAGGGAAAGTAGTGAAGTATTTTATTCATTGTGCAGGTAATCTTCAACAAAAATACACTTTCGGAATAATTTAACCCGCATTGTTCATATAAAAACGAAGTGAATAATATGAATCTGCTATGGACAAAGGGGGAAATGCGGGAAACCCCGACTTAGAAATGCCCCAAATTTGGGTGTTTTCAAAATACAAAAATTTGTTGGCAGTACTTAGTCGTTTAAAAATTCCGTGAATTTTTCGGGTTAATAAGATTAATATCACAAAATATACAAAAAAAATTGTTTCTTAGTATTTACTACGTATCTTAGCGGTAAATTACAAATCCCCCTAAAATTAGTACCAGTGGAAATGCAACAAATTACTTTCTCAAGAACAGATACCGAAAAATTTTTCAGAACCCTTAATAAACGCATCAATTCATATTTTAAAGAGAACAAACTTCCTAAAACCGGAAACTGGAAGTTATATACAAAAGCCATTATCATGTTCTCGCTTTTTGTTGTTCCTTTAGTGCTTATACTTACCGTATCGATGCCTCAATGGGCTCTTTTGTTATTAACGGTGGTGATAGGAATTGGGATGGCCGGTGTAGGGATGAATGTAATGCACGATGCTAATCACGAATCTTTTTCCAGCAAAAAATGGGTAAATAAGCTTATGGGAAGTAGCATTTATATCCTTGCCGGAAACGTATATAACTGGAAAGTACAACACAATGTATTACACCATACTTATACAAACGTTCCCGGATTAGATGAGGATATTGAAGCCGGAAGAATTATACGCTTTAGTAAGCATGCCAAATGGTTTAAAATACATAGATTTCAAAAATATTACGCATTTATTTTGTACGGACTTCTTACTATAAATTGGGCAATTACAACCGATTTTAAACAAATGCACTCATATTTAAAAAGAAAACTATCTTACGGAAAATTTCCAAATCCTAAAAAGGAATGGACCGTGTTAATTATCACTAAAATCATCTATTATTTTACGTGGCTTGTATTACCTATTTTGGTTTTGGATATTGCTTGGTGGAAAGTACTTATTGGTTTTTTTGTGATGCATTATACTGCCGGGATTATTTTAAGTGTGGTTTTTCAATTAGCACACGTAGTCCCCAACACCGAGATGCCTTTACCGGACAAAGATGGAAAACTGCAACACACTTGGGCAATTCATCAGTTTTATACAACATCTAATTTTGCACCAAAAAACAAATTTATATCGTGGTACACAGGTGGATTAAATCACCAAGTTGAACACCATGTTTTTCCACATATTTCGCATATTCATTACGGAAAAATCGCCAAAATTGTTAAGCAAACTGCAAAGGAATTTAAACTTCCTTACAACGAGTATAAAACAACCCGAAAAGCTATTTTAGAACATTACAGACAACTAAAAGAATTAGGAAAAAAACCTATTTATAGTATCTGATTTTATGAAACAAAAACTTTCTAATCGTATTAACGCAATGGCAACATCTGCAACATTAGCAATGGCTGCCAAGGCTAGAGAATTGCGAAACCAAGGAAAAGATATTATTGGATTAAGCTTGGGCGAACCCGATTTTCCGGTACCGGATTTTGTAAAAGAAGCTGCTAAAAAAGCGATTGACGAAAATTATCATTCCTACACTCCTGTAGATGGTTATGCAGATTTAAAACAAGCCATCATAACAAAGTTTAAACGCGACAATAACCTTACCTATACTCCTGAGCAAATTGTTGTTTCAACCGGAGCAAAACAATCGTTGGCAAATTTGGCAATGGTATTACTAAATGAAGGCGATGAGGTATTGCTTCCCGCTCCCTATTGGGTAAGCTATAGTGATATTAGTAAATTAGCCGGAGGCGTTCCTGTTGAAATACCCACAAGTATTGAAACCGATTTTAAAATTACACCTCAAGCATTAGAGGCTGCAATTACACCTAAAACCAAAATGATGATTTACAGTTCACCTTGTAATCCCAGTGGCTCGGTTTATACACAAGAAGAACTTCGAGTATTGGCAGATGTTTTGGCAAAATACCCTGATATTATTGTGGTAAGTGATGAGATTTACGAGCATATAAATTTTACTAAAAACCACGCATCTATCGCAACTTTTGCAGATATGTACGACCGTACCGTTGTGGTAAATGGTGTTTCAAAAGCCTATTCAATGACCGGATGGCGAATTGGTTATATTGGGGCTCCTGCTTATATTGCCAGAGCTTGTACTAAAATGCAAGGACAAATTACAAGCGGAGCAAATTGTATTGCACAACGCGCTACCATAACAGCTTTAGAAAATCCGCCTAGTAAAATACAATTTATGGTAGATGCTTTTAAAGAGCGTCGCAAGTTAATATTAAATTTATTGGCTGAAATACCCGGTTTTAAAACCAACGAACCGCAAGGAGCATTTTATGTTTTTCCAGACGTGTCTTCATTTTTCGGAAAAACACTAAACGGTACACTTATAAATAACGCATCTCAATTTGCCATGTATCTTCTTGAAAAAGCGCAGGTAGCAACCGTTACAGGAGAAGCTTTTGGTAGTCCTAATTGTATAAGAATATCGTATGCCGCTTCAGAAAAAGATATTGTAGAAGCTCTAAAAAGAATTAAGAAAACGGTTACATAATCATCAAATTTTGGTTTTTTAAATGAAGAAGACAGAGGAACTTTCAAATCGTTTTACGGAAGTGATGTTAGACGGAAAATGGATTGCTTACACCAATTTTAAAGAAGCATTACAATCTGTAGATTGGCATCAAGCCAATAAAAAGGTAGAAAACCTAAACATCATTTATTTGTTAACCAAACATATTAATTAAGACTGTTGCAAGGTAAAAAATAAGAAAAAAGACAAAAAAAACTTATTTAAATATTTGGTTATCAATTATATAGGCTGTATATTTACAGTATAAAAATACAAA
>WFXA01000140.1 GCA_015490835.1 Flavobacteriaceae bacterium
CTATTTTGCTTTTCGAAATAAACAAGGTTCAAAACTATAAAAATTATTTTTCAATTAGGGTTTTTTAAATTTTAGTTGTCTTACTTATACTTATGGCAAAATTGAATATTTTTTTTGGTAAAAAACCCAACTACTTTTATTTATATTTCCTCATTGTTAGTAGTTTTCTTATCAGCACTTATTCTTGTGTTAATAACGATTCTTCATATGAAAACTTGGAACCCGATATTGAAGAGAGTGCTTCTCTTACCTATGTTTTAAATGAAATGGAAGCCTTTTTTGACAACGAAGGAAATCCCACCTCAAGTCAAAATCCTACCGGTAATTTTATAATGGATTTTTGTTTTGATTTTGTTTATCCTATTACACTAATTTACAATACAGGCGCTACGGTAACTGTTTCCAATTTTGATGATTTTATTGCTATTTTACTAAATACCAGCGAAAATTTATACTTAACAGGAATTGACTTTCCTTTTCAAGTTCAAGTGTATAATGAAGAAACACAGTCTATTGAAATTATTACAATCGAAAATGAATCGCAATTTCAAAATCTAATAAACAGTTGTAATTTTAACGATTGCAATTGTCCTACAGAATACGATCCGGTTTGTGTGTCGATAGGTTTACCTGACGGAACTTATGAGATTATAGAATACCCAAACCAATGTGTAGCAGCATGTTATGGTTTTAGCTACGAAGATTTTCTAGATTGCAACAGTCCTTGTAATTGTCCGCTCACAACAGATCTGGTTTGCATTTACGATTCAACTCTAGGAATAATTGAATTTAACAACGCCTGTGAAGCGCAATGCGAAGGCTATACTCCTAGCGATTTTGTAGATTGTAATGGATGCAGCATTTATGCTGTAAACATCTTTACAGGAGATTGCTACACAACAGGAACCTACTACTTATTTATTGATTTTGAGTATTCTGCCACTACTAATTATTCGTATTTTGACATCTATTTGGAAAACAATGAATATTTTGGTTCTATTCCACTATCCGATTTACCGGTAGTAATTCTAAACTTTCCTATGAGTGGTAACCAAAATGATTTTATAAAAATCTGTATAGATGGTGGTACTGATTGTTGCATTGAAGACCAATGGTTATCACCTAATTGTGGAACTCCTATTCCTCCTTCCGGACAAATAGATACCCAAAGAATTATTTACAGAACTGTAAATCGAAAATAATTGTAAAAGCAGTTGCGTAAGGTTGCTTTGATTTTAACACAAATTTTCTCAACAATGGTAGGTTTGTTTTTGTAAGGACTTCATTTTTTGCTATTGCTACGTATTAAGAGTGTATAAAGTGTAAATATTGATGCTAAAGAAATTACAAACTTCATTCACCCAAAATATCATAAAAAAATAGGATATATCAAGGATATAGCTGCTGGTACTGTTTTTTTGTTGCAATAGTTGCTCTTATCATTGCCGGAATTATTTGTACACAAATCAAGAATACCGGAATAATAAATACCAACATGCAACTCTTTAAACTAATAACTCCCCTTTAAATCTTAATTTTAAAGGAGAGTTATTACACGGTTTAAACATAGAGAATTTATTACAAAAAATAATTCTTTATTTTGTGATAATTTTTACTAATTTCTTAAAGTTATTTCCTTCCAATTGAACAACCACTACTTGATTTTTGGGTAAATTCAAATCGATTGAAAAATTACTGTTAATTTCAATATTAGGTTCTTGGACCAAAAGTCTTCCGGAAATATCAAAGGCATTAATAGTAACCGTACCGCTATAGCCTTTTATATTTAATAAATTATTGGTATAAAAAACAGAAATGGAGTTAGAAATATCATCAATTCCCAAAACTTCATCAAATAAATATTCGCCAGTAATAATATTAAAAGTAACATTATAGGTTCCCGCTAAAGCCGGAATGTTTGGTCCGTCTTGTACACCGGTACCTGAAGGGAAAGAATCTGCCCCCCAATTAACAGCCCAGTCTGCATCTTGTCTAAATTTAACACCACCATCGGCATCCAATACAAAGTCATTGATAGAATAGTTTTCATCATCAGTAGTAGTAAGAAAAACATCTCCAGACCACCCGTTAAAGTCTCCGATTAATCCAATATCTTGAGCTTGTAAAAATGAAAAATGCAATGTTGTAAGTAAAAAAAGTGTAAAGAGTAATTTTGTTTTCATGATGTATATTTTAATGATTTTATACAATTTTACGAATTAAACTTTAAACAGACAAGAAAAAAAATAACTATAACGTTTTCGTGTTAATAAAAGCAAACAAATTCTTAATTAATAATTTACTGAGATCTTACTAATACATAAGCACTCTCTATCGTGATGCTTGCACCTAAGTTTACCCAGCCAAATAAGTGAATTTCGTGAGCGTTGATTCCGGCATTCCAACTCTTCCATTCGCTGGTTATAACACCTCCGTTTTGAGTACTGGCAGTAATCCAAGAATCAGTCCAAACGATAGGCCAAGATTCGGTGGTTCCATCATGCGCTCTAAGTTGGAAATTAACGATACCCGAAATAGACGAGTATCTAATTACCAATTTAACCTCAATATTACCCGATGAATTGTATATAGAAGGCTCTAAGGCACTATCATAACCGGTAATATCCGCTCCACTTGTTGAGTTTATAGTAACTGTGTCATTCCACAGCGGTATGGTAGAAATGTTTTTTGTGTTGGCAATTAATTTTTCCCAACGAGTGCCGTTAAAAAAATAAAATCCTGTTCCGTCTCCTCCGCTTACAGCAGCATTAGTATTGTAAACCATAAGGCTTTCTACCGGAGAATTAACGGGAGATGAAGTGTTTGTAACGTCTGTTAATGCTACTCTGGGTATTAACAAACCTCTGTCAGTAGCTGTAATGTCTAATTGTGCCGAGCCATCAAGTGTTGTTGTGCCTATACCTACTTGTGCAACTAAAAAATAGTTGAAAAACAAACACAAAACGGAGATAAATATGTTCTTCATTTTAAAATGTTTTATAAATTACTTACCAAAAAGGAGCAAAAAATAGGTTATGAAATAGCTTCTATTTTTTAATAAATTTTATATTATATACATCAGAATCTATCAGGGCTTTTATTATATAAATACCGGTGTTTAGGTTGTTAACGGAAATGGTCTTATTTGCCGTATAATTATTTTCGGAAAAAATTAGTTTTCCGGTTATTGAATATACAGACAATTTATCTATGTTTTTGTTTAATTTTATCTCATTTCCGGAAGGGTTTGGATAAACGCTTAGAGTTTGCAAAACAGGCAGATCCGGTGAGGTTAAATAGGTAGATTGATTTGAATAAACTCGATACTCACCAGGTTGTAGCCAAATCGGGTCGTTGATATTTGTAACATTTATGGTTGTATCATCCAGCATATTGTACCAAGTTCCCGTTTCTTGAAACTGAGGATAAATATTTTTTGCTACCACATCAAAGTTTCCTAAAATAGTAACATATTTAATTTGCGTTCCGGTTGCAAACGGGTCTTCTAATTGGATTCTTTTTAATCCGTCCGGATTTCCAACATCCAGCATAAAGTTATTTGTCCAAAAAATAGGGTTGTAAATTTTTAGTCCGATAAGTTTTTTCCAAACATTGTAAACATCCATTCTGTCCGGTTCATTGAGGTAGCCTAAGTTCCAAGCAATAGGTTTCGGATCCACTCTACAGTTTGAACTAATGGTTCCGTCTTGACAATAGTTAATGCTGTATTCGTATCCCAATTCATCAAACTGCCAGATCATTTTAGGACCGGGAATAGTAAAAAAGAATGCTCCGGCGAGTTCCATTCTGTCAAGTGCCGTGTGAAGTTCTTGAATGTCATAACTTCCGCTTGAATTTCCCCATTGCAAGTTTTTATACATCAATCTTTCTTCGTCGTGGCTTTGCATATAGGCAAGATTTGATGGAGTGCTCCATCCTCTGTTTAAATAGGATATCCAAGAAAAATTTGAGTTATTATTCCATCCCATAGTCGCCTCGTTGTAGGTGTAATTATGGTTAGCCCAAACCATCATACCGGGTTCTTGCGGGTCTGATGTTGCTCTATGGTTAATTAGTTCTGTTTCTTCGCTATTGGGTGCAAAATGTTCAAGAATAACATATGCGGTAGAATCTACTTGACGTATTGCATCGTACATTCTTTCAAGTAAGTATATTCGAGAGGCATCATAACCACCTCCATCTCCAACAACATTTGTAAATCCTTTTGTAAAATCAAATCTAAAACCATCCAAATTAAATTCGGTTAACCAATATTCGTTAAGCTTGTCTATGTAATGTTGTGCTGCCGGTGACTCGTGATTAATATCGTTAAAAAATTGAAAAACCGTGTTTGGGTCATTTACATTAAAAATCGGGTTTTCGGGTGTGGCTTGCCCAACATAACATCCGTTACAATCGTTCCACATTCTATAGTATGGATTTTGTCCGGTTGCGTGGTTATAAACAACATCTATAATAACTGCAATACCTCTGGCATGACATTCATCAATAAAGGCTTTAAGCTTTTCTTTGCTACCGTATTGTTTGTCTAAAGCCATGTGAAATGCAGGATTGTATCCCCAGCTTGAATTGCCGTCAAATTCACTCACCGGCATAATGTGCAGAACATTTACATTTAAATTTTCAAGGTAATCCAATCTTCCGTTATTCATTAATGCTTCATAGCTTTGTTGTGAATCAAAGTCTCGTATTAATAATTCATAAACAACTAGTCTATCCTGCTTTGGTCTGTTAAAATCTGTAATTTGCCAGTCGTAAGGTTGCTCGTTAAGGTCAAACCATGTTACTGCATGAGAAGTTTTTCCGACGGGATAATCCGGAATATTCGGGAATGTTGATGTCGGAATATAAGGATCGCCATATTCGTCTAATATGTATGTAGAATAAGGGTCTGCCACCGTTATTTGTCCGTCTATAACATATTGATAAAGTAAATTGGAATCTCCGGCATCCAAATTAGTAAGCGTAATCCAAAATCTATCTTGAGATGAGTCTTTGTTCAGCAAAAAGTTGTTTGTTAATCGCCAATCGTTATTATTAAAATTACCAATTACGTGAACAAAGTCTTTACCCGGAGCATATAAAACCAGTGTTACTTGTGAGGGATTGTTATAATCGAAATTTAATCCGTCTTCCATTCCGGCTGGAACCGGAATTTCTTGCGGGTTTGGAGTTAGTATTACATTAAACGTTACTGTTTTTTCTTGTCCGGTAATAACGTCTTCGGCAACTAATTCAAACCAAGTGTCTTCATTAACAATGTAGTTTAGTGAGTAATTTGTGATATTGTTTTGAATATCAACAGAGGTTCCGTTAGCAAATAGCTCAAAATTTCCGGCTTGTGAAGCAGTAACCGAAATAGGTAAAATATCTCCGGAATCTATAATTGTATTGGCTTCGGTTGGGTAATTTAGTGTTATTTGAAATAGTCCTACTTCAAAGTAATGGTCTTGCGTTTTTTTGTCGCCTGTTCCGTCATCTGCTTTTGCAAGAACTCCTATTCTTCCAATATCTGTATCTCCAAATAATACAGAGGGTGTAAATGTAAAGGAGAATGTACCATCTCCATTATCGGTAAATTTTTGGGATTCATCTGAGTTTGACCAAGAACCGTTTGTAGGTGAGTTTCCTGCAAAATTGTAATCAAAATCATAATACCAAGTCCATAAATAAATATCTGTAACTCCCCATAATGAAGGATCTACATTATCAACCGTAATGGTAATTTCATCTGTTGGTGCAAATGTAGGTGGACTAACTGTAAAAATCCCTGTTTGAACTTGGGCAAATGTACTAACAGAAATAAATATAAAAAGATAGGGGATTATTTTTCTCATTTTAAAAAAATTAATAAAGTAACTATGGCAAAGATTGTGATAAAAAGCTAAAAAAATATCCCGAAAACTACTTGTCTTCAGGATATTTTTCGGGTATTGCTATTGTAATTCTAAGGAATAAGTGTATTGTCTGGGGTTTCTTAAATCTAACGTAATTAAATACGTTCCACTTTGCGGTACTCCAATATTGTCGCCTCCATATTCTAAGCTTCCATCTGCACCGGTATCGCCCAAGTTTAATGCCCAATCATCGTTTGCTCTAAATTTAAGTCCATCATCGGGTGCTGTTTGTTCTGTAAGGTCTAGTGTTACTGTCCACAATCCTGTTGCAGCGTCATAAACCATATCGGTATCACTATCCCATCCTGTTGGTGTTGCATTTCCGAGTACGCCCCAATTTGCGGGAGAAATACTGTATGTTAGGTCTGTGGTGTTTGCATTAATTCTATAATATCCGGCTACATCGGCAACACAGTCTACTTCATCGGTTTCTACTAAAACACCTGTAAAAGTACCATCGTCTCCCCAATCTGTATTTCCCCAAGCAAAATTTCCATCAGAATCAGGAGCTACAAACTTGTACCCGCCATCTAACCAAGCATAGCCTTCATAATTTGTTTGCCCTATTCCTTCTGCTGCAACACGAGTAGCCGTTGCAGGATCCCATCCTTGGTGGTTTCCGGGAACTGCCAACATAGGTAATTCTTCTATGGGGTCTTCATTAGATTCGGGTAGCATAAGGTTTAGGCTTTGAACATCAGAGAATGTTTCATTTCCACCTGTACCAACATAAGCTCTTAGTCTTACAAATACGGTTCCGGAATTTGGTTCTGGAGTGTCGGGATCTGCATCCAAACCTAATTCTGCGGCGTAGCCCAACATATCACCAATTGAAATAGCCAACTCATTATCTGATGTTGTACCAATTAATTCTGATTCGGTGAAATCTTGTGTATTAGAACGTAGTACATCATAAGACACATTTGTTGGCACTCCAAAATCTACACTATTCCAAGTAAAGCGTTCTCCTAAATTTGATGCTGTTGCAGGAGTTAAAATATATTCAGATAAGAAACTGTTAGTAAAAGATAATCCTTCTGCTTCTTGTGCAGTAAAGACAACAGAATCTTCATTATCACAAGAGTTTAAAGTTACTAAAGAAAAGCAGAAAAGTATAAATATTGCTATTTTTTTCATTTTATGAGTGTTTTAATTTATTAATAACCTGGGTTTTGTTCTAAGTTTGGGTTTACGCCTAAGTCTGAAGCCGGAATAGGCATAATATCTCTAAAAGATTCTGTTGTAGTGCCATTTGGTACATTTCCTTTCCATGGCCAGATACCTTGACTTGAAAATTGATTAAATCTTATTAGGTCTGTTCTTCGGTGTGCTTCCCAATATAATTCACGAGATCTTTCAGATAAAATAAAATCTAATGTTAAATCTGCTTCGGTAATATTTCCTGAAGAATCTCCATAAGCTCGGGTTCTAATTTCATTTATATAATTAACAGCTACAGAACCGGTTCCGCCACCGCCTCGCAAATAAGCTTCGGCATACATAAGGTAAACATCGGCAAGTCTAAACATAGGAAAATCGGTATCCGGAAAATTATTTGGATCTGATCCGGGATTTCCGTTTACGTCAACATTTCTAAATTTTTCTATGGCATATCCGTGATTAAAATTTGATATATCTAAAATTTCTTTGGTCTGGTTTGTTGTAAAAAACTGGGCTCTATTGTCGGGAGAATTTTCTTCGCCCGGAAATTGTTCTACAAATACAGAGGTTGTTCTTAGTCCAGCCCATCCTCCGTTTATACCAAAGTCGGCAGGGTTCATATCTCCTCCCACAGCAGCATGTACTAAGAAGGTCATTCCTCCGTAAGATTGTGTATGTAATCCGTCAAAAGGTATGGTAAATATTGTTTCTTCTTGTGCTCCATTTGAATCATTATCTGCTAAAAAAAGATGTTTGTAAGGTATTTGTGCAATTGAAAAACCGGAAGAAGTAATTTTATTACAATAATTTATTACATTTTGATAATTAATACTTCCGTTATAAACTTCGCTGTTTAGGTATAATTTGGCTAATAATGTCCATACTGCCGCTTGGTCTGCTCTTCCGTATTCGTTTTGTCGTGCAGGCACAATTTTGTCTTCGATATCTAATAACTCAGACTCGACATAGTTAAACAATTCCGCTCTTTGAATTTGTTCCGGCAGGTAAGCTCCAATTGGGTCGTTTTCGGTTACAAACGGAGGGTTTGCAAATAAATCTAATGCGTGCCAGTAGCTTAAAGCTCTCATAAATCTCGCCTCAGCTCTATAGTTATTAATGTCTTCTCTTAGTTCGTTACTTATTCCTCGTTCATCTAATAATTCGGGTGTGGTTTGCCTTAGAAACTCGTTACACAAAGAAATTTGATACATTATACGACTATACATTGTACGTATAAATTCATTTCCGGACGTCCAGTTTTGCCCGTGTAAATCTTTTATAGTTCCATCGTTCCAACCTATTACGGCTTCATCGGTAGTAAGTTCTTGCATTTTCCAGTAAAGCCTAAGGTAGTTTGAGAAACCTTCGTCAAGTCCTTCCAAATCCGGTGAACCTGCCGGTCCTTGTTGCCCGCTTAAAGATATCCCTGCATATATTTTTGCGAGAAAGGCTTTGTAAGACTGCGGGTCGTCAAAAGCTGAAGCAGAAGTATTTCTGTCATCTTCAGGTATTAAATCTAAGTTATTTTCACAAGACACAAAAACCAGTGCTAATGTAAAAAGGATAAGAATTTTTTTGATATTATTATACATTTTATATAAATTTATATTGTTTTAATAAGAAAAATTTAAACCTACTACAAAACCTCTTGGTCTGGGGTAAAAGTTGTTGTCGATTCCTCCGGGAATTTCGGGGTCTATTCCTTCGTAGTTGGTGAAAGTTAAAAGGTTTGTACCTGTTATGCTTGCCATAAATCTTATTTTTTCGAAAGGAAAAGTATATGCTACGGTAAGGTTATCTAATTTCACAAAATCTGCCCTTTGAATGTAATAGTCTGAAAAGAGTTGAGGATCTTGAAAATTAGTATCTAAAAGATTTGCATTACCGTTCTGAAAGAAAGGACCGGGGGCGTCTATAATGTTTGCATAATTTCCGGTATTAGAACTTACGTTGTTATATACATAGTTTCCGAAACTGCCTCTAAAGGTAAAACTAAAATCAAAATTTTTGTAAGATAAAGAAGATGTTAAACCTACAAAGGCATCAGGGGTTGCTTTTTTATAGGGTTGTCTATCGGCTTCAGTAATTTGATTATCCCCGTTTACATCTACATAGGCTCCCTCTATTGGGTTTCCGGATTGGTCATATACTTGTCTGAAAACAAAAAATGTAGTTGGGTCGTATCCGGGCTTCCATAACTGAATGGTATTTCCTACCCCACCAGATATTCCGCCTTGCGGAATAAAAAATTCTGAATCACCGCTAAGATTTAACTGTGTTATTTCTACTTCTTGAAAAGTAAGATTTGTAGAAATATCCCAATTAAAGTTTTTGTTTGAAATAATATTGGTATTTAATCCTATTTCCAACCCTCTACTGGTAGTTTGTCCTACGTTAGTTAACAAAAAGTCTGAAAGGTTAGAGCCAGCGGGTACGGGAACTCTGGCTAATAAGTCTTTTGTTTCTCTATAATAGCCATCTATAGTAAGGTTTATTTTATCGTTTATAAGACCAATATCTAAACCAGCATTGTATTGGGTTGTTTCTTCCCATTTTAGGTTTTCATCAAACTCTTCGGGTCTTAAGGTATTAATAAATTGGTTTCCAAATTGAATGCTTGCAGAGGGTTCGCCCGGTGTATAAACACCTAAATATCCGTAATTTTGTCCTATTTCTTGATTTCCTGTTATACCGTAACCACCTCTTAATTTCAGATTTGAGATAATTTTAGATTCTTTTAAAAAATCTTCGTTGCTTATTTTCCATCCTACCGAAGCTGCGGGAAAATTCCCCCAACGATTATCTTTAGAGAACCTTGATGAGCCGTCTCGTCTATAACTGGCTGATATTAAATATTTGTCATTTATATCAAAACTTATTCTTCCAAAATAAGATTCTAAGGCATTACGATTAATGATTACGGGTTTTGTTACCAGCACTCCAAGTTCGGTTACATCTCTTTCAGATTTAATATAAAACTCTTGAAAGGTATGTCCGGCTGTAATTTCATAATTTGTTTTTAAAGATGTTATTTCATCATTATATTTTAAGATTAGGTCAAGATTGGTGTTTCTGTTTAAGCCGGAGTAAAAGTTTTTAAATTCGCCGTTTTCTTGTGTTGCCGAAGAAGCCTGTATGTATTCTTCGCCTTTTAGCTCTGAATAGTCAAAACCTGCGTTTGAAATAAATTTTAATTCAGGTAAAAAGGGGAATCTAAAGGTTGTGTTAAGGTTTGTTATGTTTCTTTTGTTTCTGGCTTTGTTTTGAGATTGTCTCAATAAAGCGAGTGGGTTTCTGGGTGCCAAAGCAATTACATTACCACTACCGTCAACATATTCAAAAAACCCGTCAAAAGGGCTACCTGCTTGATAAACAGGTTGTGAAGGGTCAAAGCTTATTGCATTGCCAATGGCTCCTCTGTTTGCAAAAGAATTATCATCAAAGCTTCCTTTAGATGTTAGGTTTAGTTTTAAATGATTGTCAAATAAGTTTCCTGTTAAATTAACATTAAGCGCATTACGGGTGTATAAATCTTTCTTTAAAATTCCTTGCCTGTTGGTATTGTTATAATTAACCCTGTAAGTAAAATTTTTAAACCCTTGCGAAAAGGTAACATCATGTATGCCTCCGGTTGCTGTTTTGTAAATTTGATCTTGCCAGTCTGTACTGGCATTTCCTAAGAGAGAGGTATCTTCACCGGGAATATTATTAATTAGGTCAATAAATTCGCTTGAAGAAAACACAGGCACTTTGTCTATTAAATTTTCTACAGAGAATTGATATCCGTAATCAATTACAAATTTTGAGTTTTTTCTTGCTTTCTTTGTTGTAATTAAAATCACACCATTAGAAGCTCTAGAGCCATATATTGCGGTTGCCGAGGCATCTTTTAGAATAACAAAATCTTCAATTTCGTTAGGGTTTATGGAGTTTAGTTGGTTTCTAACTCCTTGCACGCCTCTTTGGTCTAACGGAATACCATCGACAACAATTAAAGGAGAGTTATTTGCCGAGAGTGATGCTCCGCCTCTAATTCTAATTTCCGATCCTTCTCCGGGAGCTCCACCTCCGCTGGTAATTCTCACACCAGCAGATTTTCCCGATATTAGCTGGTCGGGAGAAACTATTGAGCCTTTGTTAAACTTTTCGGTAGAAATTTTTTCTACAGCTCCTGTAGCGTCTTGCTTTTTGGTTGAGCCGTATCCTATTAAAACTACAGTGTCAAGTTGAGCTACATCTTCTTCAAAAGCAACATCTATACTTTTTTGTCCCGAAAAAACGACCGAAACTGTTTTAAAACCTATATATGTAAAAACAATTTCATCACCTTCCTTTACATCGTTTAAAGAGTAATTCCCTTCAAAATCGGTTACTGTACCGTTAGTAGTCCCCTTAACTATAACATCAACACCGGGAAGTGCCATTCCGGTTTGTTTTTCAGTTACAGTCCCAGTTACAGTAGTCTGCGCTACTATAC
>WFXA01000141.1 GCA_015490835.1 Flavobacteriaceae bacterium
GAGATGTGTATAAGAGACAGATTATTATGCATGCATAGTAAAAATTAGGAATTTATCCGTACCTTCGTACCTTGAAAATTTGACTTTTTAAAACACCTAAAAAAAAATGAAAATATTAGTTTGCATTAGCCATGTACCAGACACAACTTCTAAGATTAATTTCACCGAAGAAGACACTCGTTTTGATACAAATGGCGTTCAATTTGTAATCAATCCTAACGATGAATATGGACTTACACGTGCCATCTGGTTTAAAGAAAAACAAGGGGCTACCGTTCATGTTATAAATGTTGGAGGGCAAGAAACAGAACCTACACTTAGAAAAGCACTTGCTATTGGTGCCGACGAAGCCATACGTATAAACACAAAACCTACCGATAGTTTTTATGTAGCCAACCAACTTGCTGCTGTAGTTAAAGAAGGAAGCTATGATTTAATTATTGCCGGTCGCGAATCCATAGATTATAACGGAGGAGCTGTACCGGGTATGCTTGCAAAACTTACCGAAAGTAATTTTGTAAATACCTGTATTAGTATTGAGGTAGAGGGCGATAAAGTAATCGCTACAAGAGAAATTGACGGTGGTAAAGAAACACTAAGCACTTCTTTTCCTTTAGTTCTTGGTGCTCAAAAAGGATTGGTGCAAGAAGCCGATTTAAAAATACCTAATATGCGTGGTATTATGCAAGCACGAACCAAACCACTTCATGTAAAGGAAGCTGTTAACGCGCCTCAATTAACACAAATTGTAAATTTTGAAAAACCGGCACCTAAAGGAGCCGTTAAATTAGCCGGTAGTGTGGACGAATTAATTGATTTACTCCATAACGAAGCAAAAGTAATTTAATATAAATAACATTATGGTAATAGTATATACAGAATCTGAAAACGGAAAATTTAAAAAAACAGCTTTTGAAGCCGTTTCTTATGCAAAAGGAATTGCAGATAAATTAGGAACTCAAGTTACTGCAGTTGCAATAAATAGTAATGATGTTTCGTCGTTAGGAAAATACGGTGCTTCAAAAGTTTTACAAGTTTCAAACGAACAATTAAACAATTTTAATGCCGCTGCATATGCAGATGTTGTTTCGCAAGCAGCAAAAAAAGAAAATGCGCAAGTAGTTATTATTTCTTCTTCTGCAAACGAAAAATATATGGCACCATTACTAGCTGTAAATTTAGAAGCAGGATATGTAGGAAATGTAATTAGCTTACCGGAAAGCACAGAACCCTTTCAGGTTAAATCTACTGTATTTTCAAATAAAGCATTTGCCGTTACGCAATTAAACACGCCGGTAAAACTTATAGGTTTATCTAAAAACGCCTACGGTTTGCATGAAAATGAAACTGCTGTTACAACCGAAGCTTTTTCACCTCAATTATCTCAAGACGATTTTAACACTAAAGTAATTTCTGTTGATAAATCAACCGATAAAGTTACCATTGCCGATGCAGACATCGTAGTTTCCGGCGGTCGTGGATTAAAAGGTCCTGAAAATTGGGGAATGATTGAAGAGTTAGCCGAAGTCTTAGGTGCAGCTACCGCCTGTTCTAAACCGGTAAGCGATATGGGTTGGAGACCACACAGCGAACACGTTGGACAAACCGGAAAACCGGTTGCTTCTAATCTGTATATCGCTATAGGAATTTCGGGAGCAATTCAACATCTTGCAGGAGTAAATGCTTCTAAGGTAAAGGTTGTAATTAATAACGATCCGGAGGCTCCTTTCTTTAAGGCTGCAGATTACGGAATTGTAGGAGATGCTTTTGAAGTAGTCCCCCAACTCACCGAAAAATTAAAAGCTTTTAAAGCGCAAAACGCATAATTTATTACGGTTTTGCATCCTAAAAAAGGAAGCTATTTGATTAAAGAAAGTATCTTTGGTTAAATAGCTTTTTTTTGTAACTTGAACTCCGAAAATAAACACAATTATTACGTCACACTATGAGTCTAATAAGACTTACTATTAAAGGAATTTCGTACAGCCAAACACAAAACGGAGCCTATGCACTTATTTTAAGCGAGATGGATGGTGAGCGGAAACTCCCTATCATTATAGGAGCTTTTGAAGCACAATCTATTGCAATTGCTCTGGAAAAAGAAATAAAACCGCCACGACCACTTACTCATGATTTATTTAAAAACTTTGCAGAAAGATATGGAATAGTAATCAAACAGGTTATTATTCATAAACTTATAGATGGTGTTTTTTATTCCAGTATTATTAGCGAAAGAGAGGGTATTGAAGAAATTATAGATGCCAGAACAAGTGATGCCATTGCCTTGGCTTTGCGTTTTAATGCACCCATTTTTACCTATAAAGACATATTGGACAAAGCAGGGATTTACCTTAAAAATATGCCAAAAGACAAAGAACCTGTAGAGAAAAAAGAGGCACAAATTATTGAAGACTTAATTACGGAAGCAACTACGACTTCGGCAAAACAAGATGTTAAAAACTACCAAAAATATACAATAAAACAACTTCATTCTATGCTCGAAAAAGCAATTACAAATGAAGAATACGAAAAAGCTGCGGTTATTAGAGATGAATTAAATAAAAGAGAGGTATAATGTACTTTAAATCAGATGATTAATTTATGAAAAAAACACTATTATTTTTTGTATTTATAAGTATTCAAATCACTGTAATAGGTCAAAGTGTCGAAAAACAGTGGCAATTTTCTAAAATTGAAAACACTAATGGTGAAAGTCTAATTGAAATCAATCCTCAACAAGACTTTTTAAACCTTTCTGAAGGTAACTTTAACTATCAATTGGAAGCAAAAAATAACCTGAAAGCATCCGGTGATTATATTTTTCAGAATAAATTACTGGTGTTTTTTTATAACCAACCCACAGACACCATACGCAGATATAAAGTTATAGAAATTACAGACAGTACTTTAGTGTTTTCAGAAAAAGAAACAAAATATTTTTTTAAAACAAAAAAAGAAATAGACCCAATCGTAACCAACAACGAAAACAAAGCAAACACAAAAGACTCTATCATACCCAGTCAAGGCTTTACGGGAAACAGCCTTTGGCGAGGTGTTTTAGGAATGATTTCATTGTTATTTATTTCATTCTTGTTCAGTAATAACCGAAGAGCCATTAACTGGAAAACTGTTGGTATTGGTCTATCGTTTCAAATCATAATTGCCATTGGTGTATTAAAAATTTCATTTATAAAATCTGCCTTTGAGGCTGTTGGAAAAATATTTGTTTTGGTGTTGGATTTTACGCGTGCCGGTAGTGAGTTTTTATTGGGCGGATTAATGGATATAAACTCATACGGTTTTATTTTTGCTTTCCAAGTATTACCAACTATTATCTTCTTTTCTGCATTAACTTCTGTATTATTTTATTTAGGTATCATTCAAAAAGTAGTTAAATTATTTGGCTTGTTACTCAGTAAACTTCTAAAAATATCCGGTGCAGAAGGTCTAAGTGTGGCGGGAAACATTTTTTTAGGACAAACCGAAGCACCATTACTTATTAAAGCCTACTTAGAAAAAATGAATAAATCTGAAATTCTTCTCGTTATGATAGGCGGAATGGCAACCGTTGCCGGTGCGGTATTGGCGGCTTACATCGGATTTTTGGGAGGTGATGATCCTGAATTGCGTTTGGTTTTTGCAAAACATCTATTGGCGGCTTCGGTTATGGCAGCACCCGGAGCCATTGTTATTTCAAAAATTCTTTACCCTCAAACCGAAAAAATAAATACCGATGTAAAAATTTCATCAGAAAAAATAGGAAGCAACTTGCTTGATGCCATTGCCAACGGTACGACAGAAGGTTTAAAATTGGCTGTAAATGTGGGAGCAATGCTACTTGTTTTTATTGCTTTTATCGCTATGTTTAACAGTATTTTGGGCTGGATAGGTGACATCACAACGCTCAATGAATGGATTGCCGCCAATAGTAGTTACAAAAGTCTTTCGCTTGAGTCTGTATTGGGAACCATATTAGCTCCTTTAATGTGGCTTATCGGAGTCGCAAAAGAAGACATGACCTTAATGGGACAATTACTCGGTATTAAACTGGTAGCAAGCGAATTTGTAGGTTATATACAACTTGCCGATTTAAAGAATGTAACCAATAGCGTACACCTTACTTACGAAAAATCGGTTATTATGGCAACCTATATGCTTTGTGGTTTTGCAAACTTTGCATCTATCGGGATTCAAATCGGGGGAATTGGATCTCTCGCACCCGGACAAAGAAAAACCTTATCCAAATTTGGAATGAGGGCTTTATTAGGAGGTACCATCGCGTCCTTAATCTCAGCTACTATAGCCGGTATGATTATTGGATAATCGTTATAAAACGCTTATCGCTTACTAATTTTTCTAATAACCGACTGACCCGTACCGGAACTTATTTTAACAAAATAAACACCTGAATTTAAATCATCCATTTTAACAGGTGAGTTGGATTGGTAGTTTTTAATAACGAACAATTCTCTTCCTAAAAAATCATATACCGTAATAGATAAAATAGTTGAATCTGTACCGGAAATTCTAAAACTATCGCCCACCGGATTGGGATAAACAAAAATTGAGCTTAAATCAAAGTCTGGTGTAGAAAGGTTCTCCGTGTCTGAATAATAGGCTATATCTCCATTTGAATTAGTAATAAATAACAAATATTGATCAGGATAGGTGCCGTCTCCGTCAACTATTGCTGTTTCATAGGTAAATGGGTTGTTTAATCCGGTTACAGGATCTTTAAAAAAACTTTGATATATATCCTGAAAATCTTGATTATCTTGATTTGCACAATTTACTTGACCGCAATTAAAGTCAGAAAGATTGAATGTTTGATTAACTAAATCAATGGTTAAAGCTTCATCAAGACAAACGTCGCAAACTTTTGTTTCAAATGTGTCAAATATATCAAAATAAAAATTTGCGGAAACATTCGGCACTTCGTTATTTACAGGTGGATAATACGCAATACCGTTATAATCTAATTGAAAAAGATACCAATTTATATCATAAGGCAAGTTTTGCCCATAAGAAACGGTAACAAAACATAAGAATAAAAAGAGTACTGATTTTTTCATCTGTTTATAATTTTATATTTTGTTCATTTTCAACAAGTTATAATCATTCCCATGTGTGTTTAAAATCAATCATGGGTGTTTCATCTGTTTAAAA
>WFXA01000142.1 GCA_015490835.1 Flavobacteriaceae bacterium
CTTTTAATGGTAATTCAGAGTTGAAATTAGAATTATTGTAATTTGAAGAAACTGTGCCATAATATCTGGTTATTCCATTAGACCAATTAGAAGGGTTTCCACAATACTCAGGAATATTTCTTGCACGTGCATTAACAATTAAAGGAGAATATGTGTTTTTTTGAGCTGTTATGTAGCCTGAATTCCCGAAAGTACTAAAAGCGTAATAGTCTAAAGGATTTTGATAATAAACGGTAAAATCCCATTCGATATTTGTGCAGTTGTAATCACAAATAGCATGCCTAAAAGTATAAGTTTCTCCACAACAAATTAAATTAAATGGGTTGTCTGGTGCAATAACAATAGATGGTGTTTGTAAAGCAGAGCCAGAGCCAGATAAAATGTTTGTGCTTTTAGTATAAATATCTGTGTTGCCGTTATATGTTACGGTAGCTGTTATAAACAAATTGCTTCCTGTAGTGAATGCTCCAAAAGTACAGTTAGGTGTTCCTTGTCCTGAGATAATATACATATAACCATTAGGATATTCCCAATTTATTGAAGCACCAAAGGGTATATCGACTGTTAATGAAAAAGTCTCAAATTCTCCTGTACATATTTCCTCAGGACCTTCTATAAAATTACAACTATTACTTACAACTTGTTGGAGGATAGTAGAACTTGCAAAAGCTTGTCTAATTCTATCTGCTTGACCATTTGAAAAATGAGTAAAAGGATAATAATAAGACATTATATTATCCATATCAGGAGTATAACCACCCGAATTCCCAGTGTTAGCATCAGCAGGAGTGTCACAAACCAAATCGCCACAACTTGAACAATTAGAGCCGTTTATTGCCTCTGCACAGCCAGAGGTATTTGCAGCAGTACCTTGAAATGTGTGCCATAAATCTAAACAGTGTCCAACCTCATGGGAAACAACTTGTGTATTGGCATAATTCTTTTCGATTACTAAAGCTTGACTTAAAATACCATTTGCTCTCCCAGCGTAACTAGTTGCATTATTTATAATGTAAATATTTATTGCATTTGGGTTAATATTGATTTGTACTAATGCATCAAATTCAGTTGTAGAGTTTCCTGTATCATCTATATTATAGTAAGTGGAATTATCAATATAATCAAATCCAGAATTATTGAGATATAAATTATGTTCATTAAAAGCTGTATTTAATGTGTTAGTAATGTCATCTAATTGATTTGAATTATAGCCTCCTGTACCATTATTTTCTCTAACAATATGATAATAAACATTGATACAAATTAAGTTTGATGATTTTAAAAATTCAGAGTTAGTAATTGTTTTTTTGGCTTGAAATAAAGGCGAAGGTGTACCACAAATTTGTCCGTAAGAAATAATATTCGCACTTAAAAATGTGATTAAAAGTAAGATTTTTGTTTTCATAATTTACCGTTGTTTAAAGTTAATAATTCAGTTTTAATTGTGTGCAACGGTTTGAATATACGTAGTTGCGGACTTTTTAGTACTTACTTTTGGTTTTTCACTACATTTTGTCTAAAGGTACAAATTTTTGGTTAAGCGACAAAACCGCAATTACGTATATTTTTTGTTGGTAGCCGTTGTGTGTCCTGTGTTACTTGGGGATACAAGATAAGAATAAGTTCTTTGAAAACAAGTAACAAAACTGTAATTGAGATGAGAGGATAGTTTTATGAGGACTATGGTCTCTCGACTGGGATGTATAGGCAAATCAGTCAAACCGCCTTATAGGGCTTACCTTTCACGGGTTGGTCTTGAGCGATAAGGTTAAAGGCACTACTGCCGTTTGTATGGTAAGTAGCGAGCTATGGTGGGAGTAATCCCGATAGCTATCGGGAGAACGAGAATCGAGTGAACCCTTGTAGAAGTGTCCCCGCATCAAGTGCGGGGTAGGCTGTAAACAACTTTAGTATTGTCAAAATCGGGGGATGGGCGGTCTTACGAGATAGAACTTGACGAGTGTAACCTATTTATTGGTCAAGTGGCAATCGGCATAAAGAGGGCAGGAGCTTTACTTACAGCTCAATTACGGAACAGGAGAAACTTCTTTTGTGGTGCAAAAATACCATAATCCGCCAGTTGGCGGACAAGCCAAAGAGTACCAATACACAAAAGGAGTGGCGGACTAACTCGTAGTAGCGAAAAGTATCTAAGAGATGTCTTTGGAAACTTGGACGTAGCGAAGGGGTTAGCAAGACCATTATTTGATTAAGACTTACAACTCTTAGGAGGAAGATTTGGTTAATCAATGCGGATTTTGTGGGATACACACAAAGTCTAGGTCTTGAAGAGCCGTATGATGCGAGAGTATCACAGCCTGTCCCGTCTATACGGGATACGGTTCTCCCGCTAAGTGGCGGGACAAGTTGTGAGAGGTTTAGGGTGAGATTCCCCTTTACCTACTCGACTTTATTCCGTTTCAGTATATTCAAGTATATCAGAAGGCTGGCAATTCAGAGCCTTACATATTGCTTCTAATGTCGAAAATCGGATTGCTTTTGCTTTTCCAGACTTTAAAATAGAGATATTAGCAGTTGTAATTCCAATTATTTCTGCAAGTTCTTTGCTTTTCATTTTTCTTTTGGCTAGCACAACATCAAGGTTTATTATTATTGCCATTTTAAACGGTTAATTCGTTTTCGTCTTTAAGACCTTTTGCCAAATCAAGCGCATTGCTTTGTATGATAAAGAACATTCCAATAATTGTCAAAAACAGAGGAATTAACAAATTGTTGTCATAAATCAATTCAAATTTTCCGCCAGCAAGTTTGCTTATCCATATAACAACAAAAAGAATAAATGAAATAATTCCTGTGTACAAAAAATGTTTTCCTGATTTTTTTAAGTTTAAAATAATACTATCTGAAAAATATTGATTAGATAATATGCTTATCCGCCTATTTCCCTAAATTTTAATATCTTTGTTTTCAAAACAAATAAAATAAATGAAG
>WFXA01000143.1 GCA_015490835.1 Flavobacteriaceae bacterium
ATTTGATATTTAGAGCGATTCTAAACAATTTTTTTTGTATCTTTGCCCTATGTTTGTAAGAAGAAAAACCAGCAAAAACAGTCCTAAAATTGCTATTCAATTAGTAGAAAGCATTAGAGACGGTAAAAAAGTTAAACAAAAGATTATCAGACACTTTGGCACAGCTTTAAATGAAGAAGAAGCCAAAGTGTTGACACGTTTGGCACTAAATTACAAAGATCAATTGTTAAGACAATCTCATCAATTAAAGCTGTTTGAAAAAGCTGATTCAGAAGCTATTGAAAGATTAGTGGAGAGTTCCAAAGCAGTTCAACCAGATAGATTAGATGTTAATCTAAAAAACATTGTCGAAGAGAAACGCATAACAACTGGCATTGATCAAGTATTTGGCAAAATATTTGACAATGTAGGCTTTAGCAATGTTTTAAAAAATCCTTCAAGAAAGAAATCATCGGTAAAATTATTAAAAAACGTAGTTTTAGGTCGTATTGCCCAACCTTTGAGCAAACGTTCTACGGCAAGAATGCTATCGGAAGAATATGGCATAAACACACATCTTACGGCTATTTACAGAATGATGGATTATATTGACGATGATGCAATTGAGAAAATTCAAGACAAGACCTATGCTTACACCAAACAATTAAAAGGCGAAGAGTTAGATGTTGTTTTTTTCGATTGCACCACGCTTTATTTTGAAAGTTTTAATCAAGAAGGATTAATGCAAAATGGTTTCAGCAAAGACGCAAAATTTAATCAAGCCCAAATCATTTTATCCATTTTAGTAACCAAACAAGGTTTACCCGTTGGTTATCAGGTATATGCAGGCAATACATTTGAAGGCAATACGCTTGAAGATGCTGTTAAACGCATCAAAGAAAAGTATAAAATTGGAGAAGTTATTTTCGTAGCCGATTCTGGTTTAATCAGTCAAAAGAACATTAATGAGTTGCACAATAATAAAGTATCTTTTATAATTGGTGCACGTATCAAAAACCAAAAAAAGGAAATCACCACAAAAATTCTTGATAAATCAGATTATAAAAAAATAGACAGCAAACAACACGAAACAGGACTATTATACAAACAAATACCTATAAATGAAGATTTTACAATGACGGTAACTTACAGTCCGAAACGTGCAGAAAAAGACAAATATGATAGAGAAAAAGCCATTGAAAAATTAAAAGACAAATTGCAGAAATCAAAAAATCCAAAGGAACTATTAAGTAGTTTTGGATATAAAAAATTCATAAAAGTAGAAGGAGAAGCCAATCTGGAAATAGATGAACAAAAATTAAAAGAAGCGGAAAAGTGGGATGGTTTAAAAGGCATCATAAGCAATACAAAAACACTGACTCCTTTGCAACAAATTACGCATTATTCTGGTCTTTGGCAAGTAGAAGAAACATTTAGAATCAGCAAACACGATGTTAAAATGCGTCCTATTTATCATTGGACGGACGAAAGAATTAAAGCTCATATTGCTATTTGTTTTATGGCCTTGTCGTGTATGCGTTTTACCGAATATGAAATTGCAGCAAGGTATAAAAAAATCAGTCCTGCAGAGATACGTTATCAATTAAAACAAGTTCAGACCTCTATTCTTAAAGACAATTCAACAAATAAACTTTATGCACTACCTTCAAAAATTCAAGAAGATGCATACAAAATATTAGGTTTATATGACATAAAACACATTACTACTCCATACCAAATAATCTAAAATGTAGTGCCTTAATAAAATTTTAACGTACTAAAAATCAATATCTTAATTTTAAAAATGTGCGAAGTCAGGAAAAGTATAGTACGAATAGAAAGTATTAGAGAATTTAAAAATAGTGATAAAGAAAAAGAAACATCAACTCGCTATTATATATCAAGTCTGAAAAATGATGCTTTATATTTTCAATCTGCTTATACGTTCTCATTGGGCTATTGAAAATAAATTACATTGGACACTTGATGTTGGTTTTTCAGAAGATGCATCAAGAAAAAGAGCAGGAAATGCCTCACAAAACTACTCTGTACTTCTAAAAATAGCGCTTAACTTATTGAAAAATGAGAAAACTGAAAAACAAGGTATAAAAGGTAAAAGGCTTAAAGCAGGTTGGGATAATAAGTATTTGCTCAAAGTTTTAAAAATAAAAGTGTGAGTTTGCCCTCCTGACTTCGCACATAAACACTACATTGACACTTCAAATCGCCCAAAAATCAGGGTATTTCATTTTTTTCCATCGTGTAGTGCCTAATTTAATATTTAGAGCGATTCTAAACAATTTTTTTTGTATCTTTGCCCTATGTTTGTAAGAAGAAAAACCAGCAAAAACAGTCCTAAAATTGCTATTCAATTAGTAGAAAGCATTAGAGACGGTAAAAAAGTTAAACAAAAGATTACAGCGAAAACTATAAGAAGTACGGTTTAGAAAAAACGAGTATACACGATTGACTAAAAAGGTCACCAAGTAGGTGGCTTTTATTATACATTTAATCCTTTTAGCTTCACATTATTAATCATTGCATCAATAGTGTAGAGAATACAGCTTTTATCTTTTTCTGGAAACTTAGCAATATCATTTAGTCTTCTTAGCATTGTAGGGTCTTTTAGTAGCTCCCTTTCTTCTGTTTCTCCAAGCAAGTAACCTACGGTAGTTTCTAAAACGTTAGCCAACCTCTTTACTACATCAATAGTCGGCTTCACTTCATCACGTTCGTATTTACCAATAATTGAATGGTAAGTATCAATTCGTTTAGCCAATTCTGTTTGTGAAAACCCTTTTTCACTTCTACATTCTCTTAGTTTGTTACCGAAAGTTGTCATAATCTGAAATATTTATGGTATTAAAAACCTTGTATAGGTCTGATAACGCAAATATATGGACAAATATTGGTAGATAAAAACCATAAATATTTTGTAATTTGGAATACATCTTGTAGATTTGTGTCAAATATTGTCGAACAAACTTTTTTTCAATGGAAATACAGGAAATCAAACAGCGGCTCACCTTAGCCCAAGTGTTGCACTATTATCATCTAAAACCCAATAAGCAATTACAATTAAACTGTCCTTTCCATAAGGACAAAACCTCGAGTATGCAAGTGTATTACAAAACACATACAGCGTATTGTTTTAGTAGCAACTGCAAAACGCACGGAAAAAGTTTGGACGTGATAGATTTTATAATGCACAAGGAAAATTTAACGAAAAGTGTCAATATTCATTAAAAATATACACCCAACACATACAATAATATATACAAATATATAGAAGGAACACACAAACTAAGAAAAATAACCAATAACGAGACAGGAGAAGAGCAGAGTTTTACTTATGACCTTAACGGTAATTTAACAAAAAAGAACACACAAGAAGAATCCCGAACACTTTACTGGGACGAGAGTAGCCGTTTACGAGTTGTCGAAATAGACCATAATATGCAACACTATATTTACGATGCCGTAGGAGAGCGCATATTAAAAGCAAATACAAGAGTAGAAGATATTTACGAAAACGGACAATTGATTGATAGCGGAGTAAACATAGATTCATACACTATGTATCCTAGCGGATACCTAGTATATAATAACGATAATAAATACACAAAACACTATTATATGGGTAGTTCACGTATAGCTACACAAATAGGAGCAGGTAACATATTAACTAACCAGACTAAAAAGAGCGATTCAATAAAAGAACTACAAAACTTACAAAAGTTAGACTTAAACATAATGTTAAGTAAAAGCGACAAACCTAGAACAATAACATTTAATAAACGTAAACCTATAGACTTTGATAAAGACACCATAAAAGGCATATCACCTATAACAGGAGTATATTTTTACCACTCCGATCATTTAAGTACAGCATCACTTTTAACAGATATGTCTGGTTTACCATATCAATTTTTCTTAAATTTGCCTTTTGGCGAAGAAATGGCATCACAACACAGTACAGCATCTAACTTTAACAGCCGTTATAAATTTAACGGTAAAGAACTAGACAATGAAATCGAGGGACGAGATTCGCGAATACCATTGAAAAGCAATAAAAATAGAAATGAGCAAACTGGCTGGTACTACTACGGTGCAAGATACTACGACCCTAATGTTAGTATTTGGTTAAGTGTTGACCCGTTGGCGGAGAAGTTTCCTGCCTTTAATCCATACAATTTCACGATGAACAATCCAGTTAATTTGGTGGACCCACTTGGATTATCTCCGGAGTCTATACATTTAGATAAGTATGGTAATGTCCTTAAGAATGTAGACGATGGCGATGATGGTGTTTATGTTCACCAAAATGCAACTTCAGAAGCAGATGTTGACAAAACATATAGTGCTAAAAATACAAGTGCTGGAGGTGATAAGATAGGAGAAATTGGAGGCACATTGAATGTTGATGGAATTTATGCCAATACGTTGAATAAGAATATTGGAGAAGCAAAAGACGTGTACAATCCTTTTACATTCAAAAATTATGTCAAGACAAATGGAAAGTGGGATTTAAAAAATAATAAGAATACAATCTACGGATTAGCTAATGATGGGAAAACGCAATTTTCGTTCAATGGAAAATTGATGGAATCCCAAGATATAGGTAACCATCATTTTGGAGCTGTTGCCTTAGCTTATGGCTTATTCCCAAGCGAAAAATTCATTTTAGAGCAGGCAGGTGCATATCAAATAAAATCAGGAACATCAAAACCTGAGTGGCAGATTTACAAAGAAGAAACAAGGTATAATTATTCAAAATTAGGAACACCAATACCTTATAAGGTCAAGGTAATGCAGCCGCCTTATAGTGATGACCCAAGAGACCAAAAATGGATTAAGTCAGGATTTCAATATTTTAAAAACAAGTAATAATGAAGACTAAAAAAATATTACTTGGACTTGGGGTAGGAATTTTGATTTTGTTGGTATTTGGTG
>WFXA01000144.1 GCA_015490835.1 Flavobacteriaceae bacterium
ATAAAATGATTAAAAGATGAAATGTTTGAAAAATTATACCTATTCTTAATATAAAATAGTCCAAAACTATTTTATATTTTAGAATGGTTAAAACAGTTACAGAATGAAAATAGTTCAATGAGAGAACTTGAAATTGAACTATATTGAATTTGTATTCGGTATTAAAAGTTTAAAAAAACGTTTATGCGTGTCTTTTACGTTTCTTAACAACTCTGTAAAATTATAGCGTTAATGCAGTAGTATGTTTTACTTCGCTAATCATAAATGCACTATGTGTGCTACCAATATACTTAATGGTGGTGAGTTTTTTTACCATAAATTCTCTAAAAGCTTCCATATCTGTTACGACTACTTTTAGCAAATAATCATAGTCCCCGCTTACGTGATAACATTCTAATACTTCCGGAAGTTTGGTTACTTCTTTTTCAAAATGCAAAACAAATTCTTTGGTATGTTGCATCAATTTAATTTGACAAAAAACCACAAATCCCAACTCAACTTTCTTTTTATTTACCAAGGCAACATACCGGGAAATAACTCCTTGTCTTTCTAATTTTTTTACACGTTCGTAAATTGCAGTAACAGAGAGATTGAGTTTTCCTGAAAGTTCTTTGTGTGTTTGTTTGCAATCCTTCTGAAGGTATTGTAACAGTTTTTTATCGATACTATCTAATGCCATAATTGAAAATATTTCGGGTTAAAGAACTATTTTAAACCAAATATAAATTAATTTTCATATTATTAAGTAAAACAAAGTTTTATTTTCTTATAATACGCAATAATATTGATTAATAAACCATTCTTTCGTAAATTTGTAGTAAATAATAAATACACTTGTTATGTCATTTAATCCTGCAGACCAGATTCAAGATTTACAATATTTTGGAGAATACGGAGGCGTTAATCCTTCTATTTCAGATTCATCTACTTATACGTTTCTTTCAGCTAAAAAAATGTTGGATACATTTGAAGGGCATGCTCCGGGATGTTACTTATATTCCAGACACGTATCGCCCAGCACTCTTTATCTTGCCGAAGCACTTGCTGCGATGGAAAACACCGAAACGGCTAATGTTTCGGGATCGGGTATGGGAGCCATTACCACGACACTATTACATTTTTGCAATGCCGGAGACCAAATAGTTTCCAGCCGAACTATTTATGGAGGAACCTATGCTTTTTTAAAGAATTTTGCTCCCAAATTTAATATCCATACTCATTTTGTAGATAGTACCAAACCCGAAGCGGTTGAGGCAGCTATAAATGAAAACACCAAAGTTATTTATTGCGAAGCGGTAAGCAATCCGTTATTAGAAATTGCCGATATTCCTGCATTGGCTGCTATTGCCAAGAAACATAATATTCCGTTATTGGTAGATAATACCTTTTCGCCATTAACTATTTCGCCAAAAGCATTAGGTGCCGATGTGGTTTTGCATAGCCTCACTAAATTTATAAACGGAACTAATGATACTATGGGTGGCGTTGTTTGCGGTTCACGAGAATTGATTGACGGGCTTAGAAATGTAAATGACGGAGCTGCAATGTTATTAGGTCCTTCGTTAGATAGTATTAGAGCGGCTTCTATTTTAAAAAATATGCGTACACTGCACATACGTATAAAACAACACAGTAAAAATGCGCTCTATCTTGCCAAACAATTTGAAAATTTAGGTTTAAAAACCGTTTATCCCGGTTTAGAGTCACATCCTAATCACAAATTGTTTAAAAGTATGATGAATGAAGAATTTGGATTTGGTGGAATGCTAACCATTGATGTAGGTACGCTCGAAAAAGCCAATGCCTTGATGGAACTCATGCAAAAGCGAAACTTAGGTTATCTTGCCGTTAGTTTAGGTTTTTACAAAACATTGTTTAGTGCTCCGGGAACTTCAACTTCCAGCGAAATACCCGAAGAAGAACAAAAAGAAATGGGGTTAAGTGACGGATTGATTCGGTTTTCAATTGGGTTGGATAATGATATTGAACGTACTTTTAAAAATATGAAACAGTGTATGGTTGAGGTGGGCGTATTAGAAAACTAAAACAATCCTTCTTTTTTAGGACTCACTTTTTTAAAGATATGTATTATTTAAGTACAGAAAAATACAGGTCTTCCATATCTTTTACCATTTGTTGCTCTTGATGTTGTTGTTCTACTTTAAGTCGGGCTTGTTGTCTAATCTCTTCAATTTTTGAAAGGGACAGATTAGAAAAATCGATGATGGATTGTGCCATTGCTTCGGAGTTATTCACCGGAACCAGCCAGCCGGTTTTATCGTGCCGGATTAATTCTGCTACTCCTCCGCATTGTGTGCTTATTACCGGAAGCCCTATTGCCATAGCTTCTACCACCACATTGGGAAGTCCTTCAATAACAGAAGGGAATAGTAAAACCGAAGCCTGTGACATTTTAACATACACTTCTTCTTGAGGTATTTTTGGAAGCAATGTTACTTGTTCTTGGAGTTTTAAATCGTTTATAAGATAAAGTATTTCTTCATTACGAACGGTAGCTCCTATTATTTTATAGCAAAACGGAATGTTTTTTTCTTTTAATGTTTTACAAGCCAATAATGCTTCGGGATAGCCTTTAACCCAATGCGGGCGACCTACTGAAAGTAATTGTACAGGGTCTTGTTTATGGTAATTTTCAATATATTTAAAATTAGAAAAATCAAATCCCGAATACACTACTTTATCTATTTTCTTTTTAGAAGAATAAATTTTATCGCCCACTTGTGAAATGGCTTTTGAAACACTATGAAAACCGGAAAATTTAGGATACCATTTTTGCAAATAGTTAAAGTTTTCTTGATCTACAAATGGTCTTACATTACTTTGATAACCACGTTGGCTTATTATAAATTTAAATTCTTGCTTCTCTAATGCTTCTTCGCACCAAGGCAGTAAAGATTGCCATTGTATGTGAACAATATCCGGTTTGATAAGCAACAAAGCCGTGTTAAAATTATCTTGTTGGAGTTGTTTTTTATTAACGCTTAGAATGTTTATTATGGTTTTAAAAAAAGAACTGAAATTACCTGTTATTAATAGTTTTTTTAATGCCAGCCACTTACTTTGCCACAATAAATTAATAAGATGTTGACTGCTTCCTAAATCTACATACGTAACATTTGGAATTTTATTTTTGATGGCATTATTAAATCCCAGAATAGAAACTTGATGCTTTTGGGCAAGTCCTTTAGCCAGCCTGTTGATAAAGGTTGTGGTTTTAAACGAGCCGTCGAAGATTATTATTTTTAGTTTTTTATTTTGCACCTAAACTTTTATATAATTTTAATAACGATTGAATTTCTGATTCTGTCGAAAATTTAGAATGGCTGTTTTCAATTGCTCTTTTAGAAAATTGAAAATATTTTTCTTTATCGGAATATAGCCCTATTATTTTATCTTTAGCAGTTTCAATATCCCAAGAGTTTAGACAAAAGCCTGTTAGATTCGGCAGTATGGTTTCTGGCAAACCTCCCGAATTAGAAACAATGGCAGGAACTCCAAAAGATTGCGCCTCAATTACAGAAGTTCCAAAGGCTTCAGAAACACTTAATTGCAAAAAGAAATCATATGATGAAAGTTTATTTTTAAATAGTTGATTTTCTACTTTTCCAAAATAGTTTACCTCTTCGGTTAATCGGTATTTATCTCTTAAATAAAATAATTGCCCTTTATCGGGTCCGTCGCCAAAGATATCGTATTGCACAGAATATCCTTTTTCTTTTAATGCTTTGATGACTCGCAAATTTCCTTCAATATTTTTTTCCCAACACATACGATGTGCCGAAACAATTTTTATTGTATTTTTTGAAGGATATTTTGGTTTTACATTGGTTTTATTTCCGAAAGAAACAGGAATTACGTAAATTTTTTCTTTAGAAACGCCCCATTTTTGTAAATATTCTTTTTGGTGCTCACTTACGGTGATAAAGGCATCTATAAATTTGGAGTTTGTTTTATAGAAGGTTTTCCATTTTTCAAAAACCCATGGTTTAACGTAGGTATCGCCACCTCTTAGGGTTATGATTATTTTTGGTTTTTTAATTCCTTCTTTAAAAAAAGGTTGAAGTTTCGGGAAAAGATAGCTGTGTTGAAGATGAATGATATCAAATCTGTTCATTATTTTTATATCAAGCGATGGGTGTTTTGAAATCTTTAACTTGTGTTTTACGCGTTGTAACTTGTCTGAATATCCATAAGAAATCACACTGTAATCTGCTTTTTTAGCATTATTATAAGTAAGTACTTTAACATCTAATTGCCTTTTGATTTGATGTAAAAGTGTAGCCAAATACTCTTGATAAAGTGTGGGATAATGATCGAATAAGTAGAGTATTTTAATAGGATTATTCATTTTCAAGTTATAAATTTCGATGAATTTGAAACCGGTATTTTAAATAAAGCGAAAGATACAATAAAGACAACTTATCTCGTTTGCGGGTTCTATTTTTTATTTTGTTAAAGCGTCTTGTAATATATTCTTTTCTTTGTTTTGTTGTTATTCCATTAAAATCGGTATATAAATAATTTATAAAACCGCAATGCTCATTAAAGTATTTTTGGTAATAGTTTAGGTCTTTGGTTTGTATTGTCGAAACACCGGCTTGATGCTGTCTGTAATAAGATATGGCTTTTTCGTTATAAATTAATTGTTTGTTGAGAAAAAACTCTAAATAAAACATCATATCACCGATTATTTGATACTTATGAAAGTTCGCATTCTGAACAGCTTGTTTATCTGGTTTTAAAAAAACCATTGAGCTCACGTTAAACAAAGGACAATTATAGCTGAAGTCTGTACTTTGCAGAGTACCTTGCTTTTTGTTTTTAAAGAAGGCGTGTAACATACTATCATTTGTAACTTCCCGCTCATTAATCACCTTTATTTGTGCAATGCTTACGTCGAAGTGTGCTAATTTCTCGAGGTGTTTTTCTAAAAAATCCGGCTCGCAACTATCATCACTTTCGGCTATCCAAATGTATTTCCCTGTCGCCAATTTTAATCCTTTTGCCCATTGTTTAAAAGGGGAACCTGTATTTTCTTGATTAATGACAAAATGAGATACTTTTTCATTAGTTGAATAGTAACCAAGTATATCCACACTATCATCTGTTGAAGCATCATCTAATAAAATTACTTCAAAGTCTTGAAAGGTTTGATGAAAAATACTATCCAATCGTTCTTTAAGATATTGTGAGTGGTTATAATTTGGTACTATAACTGAAAGTTTGGGCATCAATCACTAATTTTAAATAATTGTTATTTGATTTTTTCTAACCAAAGATTGCCTCCGGTATTTTTATAAGTTAAAGGCATCGTGTTAAAGGCTTCTTTATAAAAAAGGTGCATATAATGCGAAAATAATTTTATTTTAAACGTATCATTATACATTAAGAATGATTGTAAGAAATAAATTTCATTCCAGTTGTTTCCTTGGTACACCCATTTCTTTGGGTACTCAAAAGGAAAGAATATATCATGAAAATGTATTAATACTCCTTCTTTTAAAGAGGGCAAAATAGAAAACAAAATATAATTTACATCACTTCCGGTTTTAGCCACATGGGTGCTATCAATAAACAAGATGTCACCCTTTTCCAGCACTTTAAAAACCTCTATATCAATTTTCTGAGCATCTTGCACAATAATTTTGTGTTTTTTGTTATCTTCTTCTTTCAATAAACTATTAAGTCTTTTAGGGTAAGGCTCTATAAAGGTTAAGTTGATGGCGTTATTAAAAAAAATTTCATTAACATCCATCATTACAGCAGAAGAAAAACCGGAACCCAACTCGATAATATTTTTGGGTTTATAATGCCTTATCATAGCATATAAAACAATAGCATCTGTATAGGAATAGAATGTATTGTTAAAATAATATCGTAATCCGTTGGTTTGCAACTCGGTAAAAGGAAGTTCTTGATAATAATGAGATAGGTTTTTTAATAGTTGTAACTGCGCTTCATCATTAAACTGAATACCTTTTATTTGATCTACCTTTTTTTCCCACAACACATCTTCTTTTTCCTTAATTTGTGGAATATTGACAATAGGCGAATAATAATGTCCCGGAGGAACTCTGGAATATTTTTTCCATTCCTTGTTTTCTAAATATAAGGATCGTATATGAGGTAGTTTATTAAGTTGTTGTTTTATCCAGTTTTTCATTTAAACTATTTGTTTTTAATATACAGTCTTTTTATTTTATTTTTTACTCTTTTAAAATAATTGTAATAGTGTGTATTGTGATAAATATCGATTATTAATTTCTTTTTTTGTTCTTTGTGTAAATATTTAAATATGGTCTTTAAAAATATTTTTGGTAAAAGTTTTTTGTCTTTTATCTTTCTATTTTTATTTATTTGTGATGCTTGTTGGTTATGTAATCTAAATTTAATTAATTCTTCATCTAAAAAACCAACATTAAAATAAGGCATTAAACGATACCAGTACTCTATATCTAAAGCCTGTTCTAATTTCAAACTAAAATAACCAACTTTATTAAACACCTTTTTGTTTAAAAAAACCGCTGTTGGTTCACCAATTTTATTTTTAGGAAAATCTAATAGGTTTTTATCTTTTAAATATTCGGTACCTTTTTTCACTCCCTCGCTAATGGATAAACTACCCCAGTTTTGATGTAAATTTTCATAATATTCTATCCAACCGGTATATTCATTTTTTGGTCTATCAAAAATAATTTCGCGTTTACAATAGACCAAACCAACGTTAGTATTGGTTACTGCAAGTTTTACCATTTTTTCAATGCAGGTTGGTAAAAGTATATCGTCTTGAAATAAAAATTTAATATACTTACCATTTGCCTGTTTAACACAATGATTCCAATTGGCTCCAATACCGCTGGGTTGGTGATGAAAGATATGAATAGGAATGTTTGTTTTTTCGTTAAACGATTCAATTATTTTTAACGTGTTGTCTTTTGATGCATCATCCGATACTATAATCTCTACATTTTTATAGGTTTGGGATAAGGCAGAAGCCATTGCTTCGGCAATATATTTTTCGCCGTTATAGGTAGGTATGCAGATGGAGACGAGTGGGTTCAAATTAGTTTATTTTGTTTCTTATTTTGTTCATTACCTTATTAATAAAGGTCTTTTTCTGTTTTGGCTTTAACAATCTGCTTTTTAAAATATTTTTAGTCTCTGAAGAAAGTTTTAGGTTATTATAAATTAACCTAGTTGAAATATTCGTTTTTTTATTTCTAATATCCTGTGTAAGACCTGACCAAATAGAAGTGTCGTGAACTCTGTAAACCGCCATTACATCATTTAATCTCTTAATCTTTCTATCTTTGATAGTTAACATATACAATGCCCAATCTCCAAGAGGACTTCTCTTAAACCATTCCGGGATTGAAAAATCATTACGGAGCATTACAGATGGGGTATGTATATAATTGCCTTTTGCAAGCTCATTAATATCTGTGGTTTCTTCTACTTCTCTAGTGATGGTGTCTTCCAAAAATTTTTGGTTAACTTGATCGTATATTTTAATGTTATGAAAACAAATTCCATACTCATGGTTTGCTTCCATAAAATCTACCTGCTTTTGTAATTTTAAAGGGTCTGTCCAGTAGTCGTCGCCATCTAATAGAGCGATGTATTTTCCTTTACATTTCTTTAATGCATCAATGAAATTTGGCATCATACCGAAGTTAACATCTCTATTGATATAGTTGACTTCTACACTAAAACTATTTTTATTAATAACACTTTTTATAATATTACTAGTGTCGTCAGTAGAACAGTCGTTAGCGATAATTAATTCAACTTTAAAATTAGTTTTTTGCATCAAAACACTTTTTATTGCTTGTTTTATAAATAACTCATGATTATAAGTTATCATACAAACACTAACTTTTGTTGAATTAGTCATTATTAAAATGTTTTTTTACAACTGCAGGAACCCCTGCTACCATACAGCTATCTGGTACGTTTTTGGTAACTACCGACCCGGCAGCAACAATAACATTTTTACCAACGCGTATTTTTGGCAACACAGTAGCATTTGTACCTATAAAAGTAAAGTTCCCAATAGTACAGTTCCCTGAAATATGAACTCCCGGAGACAATTCAACAAATTTGCCGATTTTTGAATCGTGTCCTATGGTGCAATTCAAATTAATTAGAGTTCCTTTCTTTATAATTATATCATTTGTAATAACTGTTCCGGACATAATATTACAACCGGATTCAATTGTATTTCCAAAGTGTCCAATTGAAGCTAGTGGACTTATAGTAGACACTAATTTTCCTCCTAAAGATGTGAATTTATAATTAAGTTCTTTTCGCATTATAGGATTACCAATACCTAATGTAAATCTATCGTCCTTTTCTTTAAAAAATAATTCAGCCTCGATAATATTTTTTAAAATAGCAAACCTATCGTATAATTTGGATGCAATATTTTTATTGACATCATCGTAGAACACCAAATTATCTATATCTTTTAATTGGTGAAGTACTTCTAATACTTCTTTGGCAAAGCCCTTTGCTCCAACTATTAACATATTATAGTATATTTATTATATTACAAATATCATAAATTACTTTTGGTTTTATACCATAATACAGCGGTAAACACATTATTTTTGAGGATATGTCTCGTGATACCGGACAAATTTGATCTTGAATATAAGGCAAACTATCTAAACTCGGGTAAAAATACCTGCGTGGAAAAATATTATTTTGATTCAATTTATTTTTTACACGTAAAAGTTCTTCCTCGTTATTAAAAATTACCGGAAAATAGGCGTAATTCCAACCTGTGTTTTCTCTTATTTTTAACTGTTTTAACCCGCGTAATGATTTTTGATACGCTAATACGACTCGTTTTCTATCTTTAATAATTTTATTTATATAAGGTAAAACAGCCAATCCCATTGCAGCTTGTAGCTCACTCATTTTTGCATTAATACCCAGACCGTAAAATTTTTCGGGACCGTCGTGACCAAAATTATGATGGTAAAACAGTTTTTTATGTAATTCTTCATCTTTACAAAAAATAGCTCCTCCTTCACCTGTATGAAATAATTTTGTGGCGTGAAAACTACAAGTACTTACATCTCCATATTGGAAAATAGATTTTCCTTTATAGGTTACTCCAAAACAATGGGCGGCATCATAAATTACTTTTAAATGGTGCTTTTTTGCAATAGCTTCAATCGCTTCTACAGCACAAGGATTTCCAAAAACGTGGGTTGCAAGAATTGCCGACGTCTTAGGGGTTATAGCTGTTTCTATTTTGGTTTCGTCTATGGTTAAATAGTCCGGGTGAATATCTACAAAAACCGGTGTACAACCTTCCCAAACAATACTCGAAGTAGTAGCCACATAACTAAAGGGCGTGGTAATAATTTCTCCGGTTAAACCCAATGCTTTTATGGTAATTTGCAAAGGTAAGGTTCCGTTGGTGGTTGCGATGATGTGAGGTACATTTAAGTACGCTTTTAATTTTTCTTCTAATTCTTGTACTAAAGCACCTCGATTAGTAACCCAACCTGCATCCCAAGCACGTTTTAAAATAGCTTCGTACTCTTGTTGGGGTGGCAAAAATGTTTTGGTAACGTTAATCATACTGCCTTATTTGTAATCTCAAATTTATCTATTACTCCTCCTTTTTTAATAAAAACTAGTTCTATTAACCATAGTACTTTTAGTTTAAAAGGTCTATTTAAATCTGTAATTTCAAAAAGTTTGTAGCCTTTCTTGTCCATAAAATCTAAAACTTTTAACACGGTATTATTTATATTATCATTAACAACAGCAGCTTCTACCAAGAATATTTCTGTTTTACCGAAAAAGGTACTCGCTCCTTCTAAAACTTCTAAATCCATACCTTCAGCATCAATCTTTACAATATCCGGAATAGATAAATTTTTATCTTTAAAAAAATCGTTTAAAGTAACAACAGGAAGTTCTATTTGTTTAAAACCTTTACTTTTTGCTTCTTCTTTTGAATACTTGAAAGAAGAGCTATCGTCTCTATCTACAACTGTAAATTTAAAAGTTCCTTTTTTCTTTCCGACACCAAAAGCATTAAACGTTACATTCTTATTTTTATTTAGAATATCTTTCATAGAATCCTTTAACCAATACTGTGGCTCAAATAATGTATATGTAGCTTGAGGAAAATTTTGTAAAGCTACTTTTGTCCATGTTCCATGA
>WFXA01000145.1 GCA_015490835.1 Flavobacteriaceae bacterium
GAAAGAGGTTTTTAATGATGTTTTTAATATTGATATTAGTGAAGGAGGCATACACCGTTTGCTTAATCGCTTTGCAAACAAGACAACACCTGTATATAAACTCATAAAACAACCAGTAGCCAATAGCAAGGTTGTAGGAGCAGATGAAACAAGTGTAAAAATAGCCGGAGATAAACATTGGTTTTGGACTTGGCAAACACCAAAACTTACCTATTACAAACGTATGTGTAGAGAAATACAACAATTGTTCGTTTTTCTCTTCATAGAAGAAGTATCACCAGATAATAATGCGTCAGAAAGAGCCATACGAAACGTAAAAGTAAAACAAAAAATATCGGGGCAATTTAAAAAAGAACAGTCGGCACAAAATTTTGCCAAAATACGATCGATAATAGATACTACAATTAAAAATGGATTGAATGTCTTGGATGGTCTTTCCCTTATCGCTAAATTTGAATTTCAGTTTATAGACTGATTAGTTTCACCAATGACCAAAAACAAAAATATTCTTACCGATGGGTTTAACAGAAAACACACCTATCTGCGTATTTCACTAATCGAGCGTTGTAATCTGCGTTGCACCTATTGTATGCCGGCAGAAGGCATCTCACTAACTCCTCGCGAACACTTAATGCGCTACGAAGAAATATACGAAATTGCCAAAATCTTTGTGGATAACGGCGTAAACAAAATTCGCTTAACAGGTGGCGAACCTTTTATTAGAAAAGATATTAGCTTTATTTTTGAAAAATTGGCTTCTCTAAATGTTGAACTGGCAATTACCACCAATGGCGTTACTATTAATAGGCATATTAAAACGTTAAAAAAGAATAAAATAAACAATATTAACATTAGTCTTGACACGCTTATTGCCGAAAAGTTTAAAAAAATAACACGAAGAGACGATTTTACCAAAGTATATAATAATTTGTTGTTACTGGTAAACAAAGGTTTTACTGTTAAAATAAATGCTGTACTAATAAAAGATTTTAACGACAACGAAATAATAGATTTTATTAATCTTACCAAAGACCTTCCGGTTACCTTTCGGTTTATAGAGTTTATGCCTTTTGACGGGAATAAGTGGAATAAAAACAAATTGGTTTCGCAAAAAGAAATTTTAACACAAGTTGAAAAATATTTTTTAAAAGACCAACTCATTCGTTTACAAGATGCACCAAACGACACTTCCAAAAACTATAAAATAAAAGGCTACAAAGGAAGTTTTGCTATTATTTCTTCGGTTACCAATCCGTTTTGTGATAGTTGTAACAGGTTGCGATTAACCGCAGACGGAAAATTAAAAAATTGCCTTTTTTCTTCAACCGAACAAGATTTACTCACTGCTTTCAGACAAGGAAATGATATAACACCCATAATTCAAAAAGCCGTTCAAGCTAAATTTAAAACCCGCGGAGGAATGGACACCCTTAAGAAATTTCAAAATGAAACCCTACACGGAAAAAATCGAAGTATGATTACCATTGGAGGTTAAAACTTAATGTTTTTTAATGAAATCACCTTACCGGTACTTAATATTTCATCGGTAAATTGAGCAATGGTTTTGTCTCTAAACATTTGAAGAATCTTTTCTTTAAACGGTGCTACGGTAAAATGAACCGGACATGGATTTTCATCACCACAAGTTGCTAAGCCCATAAAACACGCATCAAATTTTTCGGTACCGTCTATACAAATTACAATATTCCAAATAGATTTTTGCCTGTCTTTTTGGGTAAGAAAAAAACCGCCGTTAGGTCCTTTGGTTGAAGACACCAGTTTTTTCTTACTTAACTGTTGTAATAATTTTGCTAAAAAAGGTTGTGGACTTTCCAGTTCTTCGGCAATTTTTTTTACACCTATTTTTTTAGTTTCAGACGAATGAATGGCTAAGTATAAAACTGACCTAATGGCATATTGACAAGCGTTTGATAACATAGATAATCGTTTAGTACAAAAATATTTTATAACGCAAAGGTATATAAAAAAGAGTTATTCATCTTTCTTTTTTCTTTTCGGAAGCAAAATAATATCGTTACCTTTGAAAACAATTTTTTATTTTTTTTGATATGAAAAAATTTCTTCTACTGATATTGATAATAACTACTTCTGTTTTTTCGCAACAAACCAAGCATTTAACACTAGAAGATGCTGTTTTAGGTTATTATAAAGGATTATATCCCGAACGAAAATCACTTCAATGGGTGGAGGGCGAAGACCGTTTTGCCTTTGTTGAAGACCAATCACTTTATACCCAAATTGCCAAATTACCGGCACTAATTAAAGCAAAACCCGAAATTTTATTTTCGCAATTAAAAAAAGCTATCCCTAACCTACGAAGAATGCCGTATCAATTTTCGGTGATAACCACAAGCGAAACCGTTTTTTCCGCGTCTAATTCTACTTACTTTTACAATTATAAAAACAAAAGTTTAACCGCAACTATTAATCTTCCCGAAGAAGCACAAAACCAAGATTTAAACTACAAAGCAAAGGCAATTGCATACACCATAGATAATAATTTATATATCGCAACTCCTACAAACCCAAAGATTGCAGTAACCGCTATAAAAGATAAAAATATTGTTTCGGGGCAAGCAATTGCCCGTTCTGAATTTGGAATCACCAAAGGTACTTTTTGGAGCCATAGCGGGAATAAATTAGCATTTTATCAAAAAGACGAAAGCAATGTTACCGATTATCCGCTGGTAGATGTTACCACCACTCCGGCATCTTTAAACAACATTAAATATCCTATGAACGATATGGGAAGCGAAATTCCGAAAGCCGGAGTTTACAGCCTAAAATCAAATTCGCTGGTTTATTTGGATATTGATACTTCAGACGAACATTACCTTACCAATCTTTCTTGGTCGCCTGATGAAAAATATATTTTTCTTGCCGAAGTAAATCGCGATCAAAATCATATGTGGTTTATAATGTATGATGCCACCACCGGGAAAAAAGTAAAAACCTTATTTGAAGAAACCAACGATAAATGGGTAGAACCCGAGCACACCGCGGTTTTCCTACCAAATAGCAACACTACATTTCTTTGGATAAGCGAAAGAGACGGGTTTAATAATTTGTATTTATATGATATAAAAAAAGGATTTATTAAACAACTTACGCATTTTAAATGGGTAGTAAAAAACATCTTGGGTTTTGATGCTAAAGGAAAAAATGTGCTAATTACCGGAACCGGAAGCGATGCACGCGAGACAAAAGCCTTTTCGGTAAATTTAAAAAACGGAAAAACAAAAGACTTAACTCCCGAAGCCGGAACCCACCAAGTACAACTTAGCACCACCGGAAACTACATAATCGATTCGTATTCGGCAATAAACGTACCTCGCGTAATAAAAATAAAATCACTTAACGGAGAAAAAGAAAACACCGTATTTACTGCTGAAAATCCTCTACAAGGATTTCAATTAGGCACTACCGAGTTTGTTGATATAACATCCGATAATGGAATAAACCTACACGGAAGAATACTAAAACCCGCAAACTTTGACCCCAATAAAAAATATCCTGTTTTACTATATGTATATGGCGGACCTCACGCCCAATTGGTAACCAATTCTTGGTTGGGAGGTTCTAATCTTTGGATGCAATGGATGGCTGCAGAAAAAGGCTACATTATTTTTACACTTGACAATCAAGGTTCTGCCTATCGAGGTTTTGCTTTTGAAAGTATTATCCATCGTCAAGTTGGCGAACAAGAAATTAAAGACCAGTTAAAAGGAATAGACTATTTAAAATCATTGCCGTTTGTAGATGCCAATCGTATCGCTGTTTTTGGTTGGAGTTTTGGCGGATTTATGACCAATTCGCTTATGCTTCGCCATCCCGGAGTGTTTACTACAGCCGTTGCGGGTGGTCCAGTAACCGACTGGAAATGGTACGAAGTAATGTATGGCGAACGGTATATGGACAGACTTTCGCAAAACAAAAAAGGGTTTGAAAAAAACCGAATTCACAATTATGTTCAAAACCTTGACGGAAAATTATTGGAAATTATAGGAAGCGTTGATCCGGTAGTGGTTCCGCAACATACCATGACGTTGTTAAAAGCATTTGTAGAAGCAAAAAAACAAGTCGATTTTTTCTCTTATCCTATGCATCCTCATAATGTTAGAGGGATAGACCGTGTACATTTAATGAGAAAAGTACTGGATTATATTTTAATCAATAATAAATAATGAAGCATTCTACCGTAAACTATTACGCTGTTATATTTACTTCTGAATTAAACGATAATCCGGAAGGTTATACAGAAATGGTAAATAAAATAGAAGCACTTGCCAAACAACAAAAAGGTTTTTTAGGAATGGAATCTGCCCGTGAAAAAACAGGTATTACGGTAAGTTATAGGGAAACCCTTGAAGATATAAAAAACTGGAAGGCACAAAGCGAACATCTTATTGCCCAACAATTGGCTAAAGAAAAATGGTATAAAAAATACACCGTTCGGGTTTGTAAAGTAGAACGGGAATACAGCAAATAGAGGCTGCATGAAAACACTAAAGAAGAAGATTATTTGTTTTTTTGGTTAATAAATTCTTCAAGTTCCTCTAAACTTTGTGGTTTTGCAATAATACGTTTGTCTTTATCTAAAACAAAATAAGTAGGTGTTCCGGTTATTCCGTAACTGTTTCCTATTTCGTTATCCCATTTTCCGGGTGCAAATACGTGGATAAACTCCGGATAGTAATAACTTTCACTTTTCCAATTATTATTATCTTCATCTTCCAATCCTACCGCTATTACTTTATATTGAGTACTATCTAAATGGTTTACAAATTTTTGAAGTTTAGGTATTTCTTTTAAACAATGCGAACAAGTACTGCTCCAAAAAACCACGATATAGTTTTGTGCTATATCCAAATCAAGCAAGTGTTGTGTTTTTTCTTTTCCGTCTTCGGTAATTTTCCAAGAAAAATCGGGTGCTACATTGCCAATACTAAGGTTTTTATATTCAGTAAGCATAGCTACTAATTCGTTATCACCTAATTTAGTTGCTAATGGAATAAGATATTTTTCAGATAGGTAATTGGCATTATCAGTTAAATTGTAATTTACCAATCGTTGCCACAAATCGTATAGAAATGATTTTTGAAAATTGTCGTCGGCTTTACTTAAATGCGAATAAATTACATCCAGATTTGTGTTGTAAACCGTTTTTAAATCTTCGGTTTCGGGAACAAAACCAACAAGATACCCCAAGGAGCGTTCCATTAAAAAATTAGAACTTTGTAATGTGGAATTTGTATAATCTATAGTGTCAAAATAATGTTCTTGTAGTTTGGTAATGTAAGTTACCGCATCGACATATTCATTGGGAATAAACGGTTTGTTTGCTCTTACAAACTCGTAAGCTAAATTGTTTTTTGCTTGCTCTTCGTAGGTGTTTTGTGTTTCTCTTTGACTGTTGAATAGTGATAGTAACACGTTTTTATCTGTGTCGCCGGTGGTGTAAAATGCTCCTATTTTTTGACCAATTTGAGTCATTTTATTCATGTATTCACCCAGAATATCATTTGCTTGAGAATGAATAATAATTCCTTTTTTAGCGTCTAAAGTAAATGTAATGTTTTCATTACCATTAAATAACACATCAAAATTAAATTCTTCTTGCGGTAGATCATACGTTATTTTATAAATTCCTTTGGTTTGTGTGCTGTCCAGCATAAAAGTAATTTTACCATTGTCTATTTTTCCTTGCGAGATATAATTAGGTCTTGTTGGAGACATTTTGTATAAGATTGCCCATTTGTATTTTTCGGCAGGAGTAAAGGTTCCGGTAATGGTATGTTGGGCTTGTGCCAATGTAGTAAACGCCAATAAGGTAAATAGTATTTTTTTTAACATTGTTTTGTTTTTTGTTTTATACGGCAAATATTAAGCCATTATTAACCTTCAATATTTTTATTAGTAATCTTATACTAAAACGTCAGTTGGAATGTGAAGTGTAGCGTTTGATTTTCGAATCATACCCCGTTTTTTTGTTTCCCTAAACCAATATTTTAATTGTTCTTCACAATCTGTGTATTTTTCACATAAATATCGTAAAGTTTGTATATCTATTACTCGCACATTTTATTTTTATGTTGCGAATGTAATAAAAAAGCTACCAAATTGTTAATTTATTAATGGCAGATTCAACAAGCAAATGCAACACTATGAAAAAATAAAAAAATGCTTCAACAAAATTAATATGAAAGATACCGACGTGTCAAAAAAGAACAGAAACCTACCAAATGGTTATTTTCTCTTACTGCTATCTCCCACAAAGTGTTGTGATTTATTTTTAAACAACACATTAAAGGTGGTTAAGCTTCCATAACATCGGGTAATGTACTGTTGTAAATCTACTTTATCTTGATCTTCAAGTAATTTGCTGGAATTTATTTTTTGTTCCATTACCCGTAGTCTATCTCGAAGCATTACTATTTTATGAAAAAACGTATTAATAGGTATCTCTTTTGAAGACAGCGTAACATCTTTTGGCTTTAGTATCATCGTTCCGCCGCGCCATTTATCTGCAAGAGGTACTATTTCGCTTATATCGCCCCACTTCTTTAAGATTTCACGAAGGCTTTTTTCTACTTCATAAAAACTTACGGTATCTACTTCATCTTCTACGGCTTCAATGGTTTCAAAAGTATCGTCAACAGGGATGGTTTCCAGTCCGTTCTCCATAAAAGTAACCCAATACATCGAGGTGGTTACGTTGGTTACTACTCCTTTTCCGTACTCGGGATGATTAATACGAGAGCCTATTCCTAAAATTGTATTCATAATAAACTTGTTTCTTTAAGGCATAAAATTACACATTTTTGAAGATATAAAAAGTACCTTGATAAATATCATTTTTTAATTTATATACAAATTCTACTTTTATCCCCTTAGAAGAATATGAAAACACAAACTAACTTAATAACCAAATACGATGTTGCGGGACCTCGCTATACAAGTTACCCTACGGGTACTTATTGGGATGACGATTCTTTTTCGCTTTTAAAATGGAAAAAATTACTGGTTAAAAGTTTTAACGAAAGTAATGTTAGCCAGGGTATTAGTTTGTACATTCATCTTCCGTTTTGTGAGCATCTTTGCACTTTTTGTGGTTATAATAAGCGTATTACAAAACGACATGATGTAGAAATTCCTTATATATCTTCACTTATTAAAGAATGGAAAATGTATGTAGCTTTATTTTCTATCAAGCCCTTTATTAAGGAAATACATTTAGGAGGCGGAACACCGACTTTTTTTTCTTATGAAAATTTAAAACTACTCATTACAGAATTATTTCATCACGCATCTGCTTCGCCAGACATAGTCTTAAGTTTTGAAGGTCATCCCAACAATACCACGAAAGAACATTTACAAACGCTTTCTAAATTAGGTTTTAAACGGGTGAGTTTTGGTGTGCAAGATTATAACCTAAGAGTTCAAAAAGCCATTCACCGAATTCAACCTTTTGAAAATGTAAAAAATGTAACACAATGGGCGAGAGAAACAGGGTTTAACTCGGTAGGACATGATTTAATTTTCGGATTACCGTTTCAAACTACGCAAGATATTATTAACACCATTTCTAAAACAAAAGAGTTACTCCCCGACCGAATTTCTTTTTACAGTTATGCACACGTACCTTGGATAAAAGGAAACGGACATCGTGGTTTTAAACGTGAAGATTTACCCTCGTCTCAAGAAAAAAGAGTACAATACAAAACCGGAAAATCTTTATTACAAAAGTTGGGTTATGTAGAAATTGGCATGGATTATTTTGCTTTGCCAACCGATTCATTATACCAAGCAATGAAAACAGGTAATTTACACCGTAATTTTATGGGTTACGCCTATTCTAAAACACAGTTAATTATAGGTTTGGGAGTGTCTGCTATGGGTGATAGTTGGTATGCTTTCGGGCAAAATGTAAAAGGGCTTGAAGAGTATCAAAAATTAATTGAAGACGGTGTTTTTCCTATTTACAAAGGACACGTTTTGAGTCAAGAAGATTTGGTTATTAGAAGGCATATTTTAAACATTATGTGCAAAATGGAAACTTTCTGGAATACCAAAGAAACTTTCATTAAAGATATTTCGGTTGTGTTATCTCGGCTAGAGGAAATGCAACAAGACGGGTTGGTTGTTTTATATCCGCATCATTTAAAAGTAACCGAAAAAGGAAGACCGTTTGTTAGAAACATTTGTATGGCTTTTGATCTAAAATTACAACAAAACAAACCCGATACACAACTCTTTTCGATGACTATTTAACCGGTTTGCTACAATTATAAGAAGCATCTACTTGTTGTGTCATTTTTGGAGGTGAAAGATACGGTATTCCCAATCCCAAACCTCGAAGAACAAACAACAACCCCATTAAAGCTACTACATAAGGTATTGTTCTGGTAATATAACTACGAACTTTTCCTTTTAAAAAATTACCGAAATAAATTACTGTTGTCATTAACGGGATGGTTCCCAAGCCAAAAATTGCCATATACAAAGCTCCTTGCCAAGAATTTCCGGTAGATAACGCACCAAAAACTGCCATATAAACCAATCCGCAGGGTAAAAAACCGTTCAAAAAACCGATGGTTAAAAAGGTGTCCGGTGTTTTCTTTTTTAAGGCTTTTCCCAAACCTGATTTTATTTTTGATATTATATGAAATAAAGGTTTTGAAAAATTACATTTAGCAACTATTTTATACGGAATAAATGCAATTAATATCATTAGCAAACCAATAATTATAGACAATTGTTGTTGAAAACCAAATAGATAAAAACCTTTGCCTAAAAAGCCAAAAAGTAATCCAATAATACTATACGATAAAATCCTTCCAAGATGATACAATCCTATTTGAAGATTTTTTTTTAAGGTACTATTGCGATCGACCGGAAGCATAAAAGCAATAGGACCACACATTCCTATACAATGAAAACTACCCATTAATCCAAATACAAGGGCAGACCAAAACATATTTAGTAGAAAATTTGATCCTTAAACATATACTTTTTACCGTTTTGTTTCCAGCTAACGGTAATGTTCCATCGACCATCTAACAAGCGATTTTCAGGTATGAGCATTTGTGCGTTGGATAAAACTAAAGGTAAGCTAAAATCCAGCTTCTTGTTAGATGGTCTGTATAGGAACACATTGCCTTTTATATTGGTATTGTGCATCTCTTCAGGAAAAGTTAAAACAATTCCTTCTGGTGTATGTTCTGCTTTAATTCTTGAAGTCATTGCATTGGCATTTTTTTCTGCATCAATTTCTTCTTGATAAGCTAATTCTTTTTGGTAATAATCGGGTGTAACCAAATCATGGTTAAATTTTTTATTGGTACTCATCATAATAACCATAACAAGTATAAATGACATAAAGGCTACAATAGCTATTACAATTCCGGTACCCCAATTTATTTTCATAATAGGTTAATTTAATTAAACTTTCTAGGTGCTAAAAAAGTAGTGGATGTGGTTTCAATAAGTTGGTCGTTACTATACACTCCTATTTTGAGTTTTTCTTTATCTTTTTTTAAATCTTTTTTATGAATTTCTATAAACAAAGTGCCTTCCGCAAGACCTTCTTTAGGAACTTCAAACGTGGTGTGACTTACTACTTTAATGGTACCTTTATGAGATAATAGCTTAAAATGAATGTCTTTTATATCTCTAGTAGTTTTATTAACCAGTTTGTAGGTAAATACATTACTAATAATGTCTCCTTCCTTGTGTTCGTAAAGTTGCCCCGGTAATCGTAGAACATCTGCTTCAATATCATTACGTAAAAATAACATTCCTATTAATACACCAATTAAAATTACCAATACAGCCGTGTATCCTTTTAAACGGGGAGAGAAAGTAAACTTTTTTCCTTTTTCTATATTTTCTTCACTTGCATAGCGTATTAATCCTTTTGGAAGTTTTACATTTTCCATTATAGAATCACAAGCATCAATACAAGCTGTACAATTTACACATTCTAATTGTGTTCCGTTTCTTATATCAATACCTGTTGGACATACTACCACGCATTGCTTACAATCTATACAATCTCCTTTTCCGAGTTCTGACCTATTTTCATTCTTTCTGTATTTAGATCGTCCTAATTTTCTCTCGCCTCTTTTATGGTCATATGCTACAATTATAGATTTGTTGTCTAAAAGCACGCCTTGCAATCTTCCGTAAGGGCACGCTATAATACATACCTGTTCTCTAAACCATGCAAATACAAAATAGAATACACCGGTAAATATTAATAATGAAATAAGTGTTCCTGTATGACTGGTTGGTCCATCATTAATGTACTGAATAAGTCTATCACTACCTATTAAATAAGCCAAAAAGACATTTGCAATTAAAAAAGAGATAACAAAAAAGACAAACCATTTTAGTCCTTTTTTTCTAATCTTTTCTGCATTCCAGGGTTGTTTATCCAGTTTTATTTGTTTTCCTCTATCTCCTTCTATCCAATATTCGATTCTTCTAAAAACCATTTCCATAAAAATGGTTTGCGGGCACATCCAACCGCAAAAAATTCTACCAAATGCAACGGTGAAAAACACTATAAACACGACCCCAATAATCATCATTATCACAAAAATGTGAAAATCTTGTGGCCAAAACGGAGCTCCAAAAATATTAAAACGTCTTTCGAGAACGTTAAACATTAAAAATTGATTTCCGTTAATCTTAATGAAAGGAGCGACTAAAAAGAAAGTAAGTAATACATAACTTACCATTTTACGATAATTGTAATACTTTCCTTTCGGTTTTTTAGGGTATATCCAAGCCCTTTTCCCTTCTTTAGTGATGGTAGATATAGAATCTCTAAATTGTTCGTTTTCTTCGGGCTTCAAAATAGTTTTTATTTTATTTTTAGATTAAACACTGTGGCTGGTTAGGTTCGTCTCTAAAAACAACTATTATTTTAATACTTGCTATCTAAGTTAGTTTTCTTCTTTCCAAATTTCGCCCTGTGGTTCTTTTGGGTTTTCGGGTGTTGTGCCTTGTAAACTTAAAACATAACTTGCTACTTGTTGTATTTCTAAAGGTTTTAGGTCTCCTTTCCAAGCAACCATACCTTTTCCGTCTCGTCCGCCTTCAGAAATGGTTTGGAAAACATTTTTTATACCACCTCCCAATATCCAATATTCGTCGGTTAAGTTTGGACCAATACCTCCGCCGCCGTCGGCTTTATGACAAGCTACACAACTCGTTGCAAAAATTGCTTTTCCTTTATCTAAATCTTCTTTATCTGTAAGAAGTGTAACGGTGTTAACATCTACTAAATCTTTTGCTGTTTTTTTCCATTCTGCAATTTCTTTTTCGGCTTGAGCAACTTCTTTTTCGTACTCGGTATGGGTGTCATCGGCTCCTAAAATTTCGTAGCGAGTTAAATAGACTCCTGCAAAAATAATGGTTAAATAAAACATATATACCCACCAAGGTGGTAATTGGTTATCTAACTCTCTAATTCCGTCGTAGTTATGATCTAAAACAATTTCTGATTCTTCTTCAATAGGCTTGCTTTTTCCTACTAATTTTTGGTAGGTTTTATTTAACCAGTTGTTTTGTTTTGCTTCGCTTTGCAGTTGAAGAAACCGTTCTTTAGATTCGGCTTTGAGCGATCTAAATAAAATACTTCGCATCGCTTCAACAGCAATTTCAATAGCTATGGCAAAAAGCGTTAATACTCCTAGTACAGCCCATATAACAGGATATTTTTGAAATACCCATTGTTCTCCCGAATCAATCGTTACTTCAAATAAAACAAAGGCAATTATAACAAATAATATTACTCGTAAATAAGATGATGTTGTTTTCATAATAATTGGTTGTCGTTTTGGTCGTTTTCGTCTTTTTCTAAAGGAAGGTTACTTACTTGTTCTATATATTCTTTTTTGGCGGTAAACACCCTCCAAAAAAGAAATATAAAAAAGGTGAAGAATATAAGTAACGAAATGATAGGATATAGCTCTACCCCGTCAATATTTTCCAAATTTCCTTTTACAAATTTTAACATTGGTTTTTATCTTTTTAGTTTTTGGATATTTCATCCGATTTGACTTTAATATCGGTACCCAGTCTTTGCAGGTATGCAATTAGTGCTACTATTTCTCTATCTTTCATAGGAACAAATTCTTTTCCGTTTTCTTCCGCCATTTTTTTATTCTCTTCATAATTACTTGCAAAATCGGGGTCGTTGTACAAGTTTTTTTCTATTTGTTTGGCTTGTTCTTCCATAGATTCTTCAGCATTTGCAATTTCTTCTTCAGAATAAGGTACACCTAAACTTGCCATAACTTCCATTTTTTTCTGAATCAAAGATCGATCGTGCATTTTATTATCAAACAACCAAGTATAACGTGGCATTATAGACCCATCTGAGGTACTCTGAGGGTCATACATATGATTAAAGTGCCAGTTATCCGAGTATTTTCCTCCTATTCGGTGTAAATCGGGACCGGTTCTTTTACTTCCCCATAAAAACGGATGGTCATAAACATATTCTCCGGCTTTTGAATACTCTCCATACCGTGCTACTTCGCTTCTAAAAGGACGAATCATTTGTGAATGACAGGCTACACAGCCTTCTCTTATGTAAATATCTCTTCCTTCCAGCTCTAACGGTGTATAGGGTTTTACGCTTGATATCTGAGGAATATAATCGTCAACAATCAAGGAAGGAATGATTTGTACCATACCTCCTATTAATATTGCAATTGTCGAGTAAATGGTAAATCTAACCGGTTTTCTTTCTAACCAAGTATGGTATCCTTCTTTACCGGTTCTGTGTTTTGTTACTTTGGATAGAGCAGGAGCTTCGGCAAGTTCGTCGGTTACTTTGCTACCGTTTCTTACGGTTAATACAATATTATAAAGCAAAATAAACATACCTATTATATACAATGTGCCTCCTATTGCACGCATCCAGTACATAGGGATAATTTGATCTACAGTTTCTAAGAAATTTCCATAAACTAGAGTTCCGTCCGGATTAAATTGTTTCCACATAGATGCTTGTACAAAACCGGCAACATACAAGGGTAATGCGTACATGATAATACCTAAGGTACCAACCCAAAAATGGACATTTGCTAAAGCTACAGACCACAACTTGGTTTTAAATAATCGAGGCACTAACCAATAAATCATTCCAAAGGTTAAGAATCCGTTCCAAGCAAGAGCTCCTACGTGAACGTGTGCGATAATCCAATCGGTAAAGTGTGCAATTGCATTTACATTTTTTAATGAAAGCATTGGTCCTTCAAAAGTTGCCATACCGTATCCGGTTATAGCCACCACCATAAATTTTAGGATAGGATCTACTCGTACCTTATCCCAAGCACCTCTTAGTGTAAGTAAACCATTAATCATACCTCCCCATGAAGGAGCAATTAGCATAACTGAAAAGGCTACCCCTAAGTTTTGTGCCCAATCTGGTAAGGCTGAATATAACAAGTGGTGAGGTCCTGCCCAAATGTAAATAAATATTAATGACCAAAAGTGAACAATAGATAACCTATACGAATAAATAGGTCTATTTGCAGCTTTTGGAACAAAATAATACATTAATCCTAAAAACGGTGTTGTTAAGAAAAAGGCAACTGCATTATGCCCATACCACCATTGTACCAAAGCATCCTGTACACCGGAATAAGCAGAGTAGCTTTTTAAGAAACTAACAGGCATCTCCATACTATTAATAATATGCAAAACCGCTACGGTAACAAATGTGGCAATATAAAACCAAATTGCAACGTATAAGTGACGTTGTCTTCTTTTTATCATGGTACCTATGAGGTTTACTCCAAAAGCCACCCAAACCAACGCTATAGCAATATCAATAGGCCATTCCAGTTCGGCATATTCTTTTGAAGTAGTAAGCCCTAAAGGTAGGGTTATCGCAGCCGCAACAATAATGAGTTGCCAACCCCAAAAATTAAAATTGCTCAAGAAATCGCTAAACATTCTTGCTTTAAGCAATCGTTGGGTAGAATAATAAACCCCTGCAAAGATAGCATTCCCTACAAAGGCAAATATTACCGCATTGGTATGTAACGGACGCAAACGTCCGAAACTTAACCAAGAAATACCGTCTGTCATATTGGGAAATAAAAACATAAATGCCAAAATAAGCCCTACGGTCATTCCTACTACACCCCATAATATTGTGGCATAGATAAACTTTTTAACGATTTTATTATCGTAATAAAATTGTTGTACCTCCATAATTAGTTTGATTTTTCTGAATTGGTTATACTGGAATCTTGAATTTCTACAAGTTCGTCTTCAAAAAGCATGCGAACAGAAGGCGTGTAAACATCATCATACTGCCCCTTTTTTACCGAAACAATAAAGGCTATAAAAAAACCAACTGCAACAACCACGCTTACTGAAAGTAATAAATAAATAATACTCATACCTAACTGAATATTTTTTACAAATGTAAATTTCTCACAAGGTACAAAAAATGATATTTATCATCTTTTTTATTTTACCGAATTTTTTTTGTATTTGCGTTTGTCGCAACAGTGGTAAACACCACCACACTTATAGAGCTTAACGGCATCAAAATAGCAGCAATTACCGGTGCTAATTGTCCTGTTACCGCAAAATATAATCCGGTAACATTGTAAAGAAACGAAAAAGCAAAACTCCATTTTATAATTTTAACCGCTTTACTAGAAAGTTTAAAAAAACGTGGTAGCAAATTAAAAACTGAAGCATCTATGATACCATCGCTTGCCGGAGAAAATACGTTAATGTCTTCAGACACTACTAAACCTACATCACTTTGCATTAAAGCCCCTGCATCGTTTAACCCATCTCCTATCATTACAACTTTATCCCCATTTTTTTGTAATTTTTGTACAAAATCTAATTTATCTTGGGGTGACTGATTAAAGTGTAATGATACATTACTAGGCAAAAGCTTTTTTAAACGGTTTTTTTCTCCTTCGTTATCTCCAGATAAAACAATTAATTTATAATGTTTTGCTAATTGATTAAAAACATCTTTAATCGAGTCACGGTATTGGTTACAAAAAACATAATACCCTTTATACACATCATTAATACTAATGTGTACTGTTGTTTGCTGTTTATTTTCAGTAGTTGTACCTTTCACAAAACGCTCTGAGCCTAATTTTATACACGTATTTTTATAGCAAGCCTCTATACCTTTTCCTAAAGTTTCTAAAAAACTGTCGAGCCGAAGTTCTTCCGGATTTTTTAGATTATTATACAACTGCCTACTTAGCGGATGGTTTGAGCTTCTTAACGAAGTTATTAAAAGTTGTTGTTCATTAGGTAATAAAGGTTCGCCAAAATAGGTAATTTGTTGAGAAATATTTGTAGTTATCGTTCCGGTTTTGTCAAAAATTAGTATTGAAGATTTTGCTAATCGTTCGATAACACTTGCATTCTTTAAATAAAATTTTTTCTTTCCAAAAATGCGAAGCATATTTCCTAAAGTAAATGGAGCAGCCAAAGCCAAAGCACACGGACATGCAATAATTAAAACTGCCGTAAACACATTTAACGATTTGCTAGCATCTACTACCAACCAAAAAATAGTTGAAATGGCTGCTAAACTTAAAACTGCAATGGTAAATCGTTGGCTAATTTTGTCGGTTAGGGTTTGAAACGAAGATTCTTTGTCTTTTAAAAATGCATCATTACTCCAAAGTTGCGTAAGATAACTTTGCTCAACGGTTTGTACAGCTTCAATTTCCAGCAATCCTCCAATTTGTTTTCCGCCGGCAAAAAGCTTGTCGCCAGATTGCTTTTCTACCGGTTTTGATTCTCCGGTTACAAAACTGTAATCTATTTCTGCATAACCGCTAATTAAAATCCCGTCAACAGGTATTAATTCTTGGTTTCTAATTAAAATTCTATCTCCTTTTTTAATATCATACACTTGAACGGTTTCTTCAACTTTAGTAGCATTATCTCTTTTTATTCGGGTTACAGCAATTGGAAAATACGATTTATAATCTCTTTCAAAAGACAAAAAGGAATAAGTTCGTTGCTGAAAAAATTTTCCGATTAATAAAAAGAAAATCAACCCGGATAAGCTATCAAAAAAACCCGACCCAAGATTAAGCATTATATCTACTGTACTTCTTAAAAACAACACGGTAATACCTAATGCAATGGGCACATCTATGTTTAATATTCTTGCGCGCAAACCTTTATAAGCAGAAACAAAATAATCCCATCCTGCATAAAAAACAACCGGCACCGAAAATGCAAACATCAACCACCTAAATATCGGCTTATAATGTAGTAACCAAAAATCATTTTCGTTAGGATTAAAGTACTCGGGAAACGACAAAAACATAATATTCCCGAAAGCAAATCCGGCAACAGCAAGTTTGTAAATAAGTTTTCTATCTACTGCTTTTTTTTCCGAATCATAATCTTCAAGAGAGATATAAGGTTCATACCCTATAGAGCTAAGCAATAATACCAAATTTTTTAAGGATAATTCTTTTGAAGAAAAAGTAATACGTACTGTTTTCTTCGGAAAATTAACTTGCGAAGTACTCACCGCCGGTTGTAATTTTGAAAGGTTTTCCAACACCCAAATACAAGAGCTACAATGCATTGAAGGAATGTACAAATTTACAATCCGGTTCTTACCGTCATCAAACTCTACCAGCTTTTCTATAACAGCTTCATTGTCTAAGAAAGCATACTTTCCTTCCACTTCTTTAGGAGTAGTGCCGGGAGCTTGTTGTAAATCGTAGTAGCAGGTTAAATTGTTTTCTGAAAAAATTTCATATACAGTTTTACATCCATTACAACAAAACGATTTACCGTCATACATAACAGCATCCTGTTGGCAAATATCACCACAATGATAGCAAGTTATTTTATCCATTATTAATGCTCTAACACCTATTTTGCAAAGGTTGAAGATAGTTATATAATATAATATGACAAATATCAACTTTATATTTTTTTGTTGTAAATTTGCCATATGAGCAAATGTGAAAGTTGTATAATAAAAAAGTTTAACGCTATGCGTGCCTTTTCTGAGGAAGAGCTAAAGGAACTGACATGTAGAAAATCTATCAAATCTTTTAAGAAAGGTGAAGTAATCTTTGACGAAGGAGAATATTTAAAAGGTGTTTACTGTGTGCGTTATGGCATTTCAAAACTTTCAAAATTAAGCCCCAACGGAAAAGATCAAATCATTAAATTTGTTAGTAATGGTGAGATTTTAGGGCAACGATCTGTTGTAGCACAAGAATCTGCAAATTTAAAAGCCGTTGCTGTTAACGATATGGAGGTTTGTTTTATACCAAAAGAATTTATACTTCAAAGCCTTAAAAATAACCCTTCCTACACCGTAGAGTTACTTAGAAATATGGCTAATGATCTTAAAGACGCAGATGACGTAATTGTAAACATGTCACAAAAACCAGTTAAACAACGAGTTGCCGAAGCACTTTTACATCTAAAAAATAATTTTGGCGAAGACAACGAAGATTTTTTAAACATTACACTATCCAGAGAAGATATTGCAAATCTAGTAGGAACAGCCACCGAATCTTGTATTCGTATCTTATCAGAATTTAAAAAAGAAGGTCTTTTAGAAACTTCAGGCAAAAAAATTAAAATCATAAATCACAGTCAATTGCATCAAATTGCCGAAGGTATGTAAATTGTTTGTTTCAATTTTCTTTAGTAACTTTCACACCTAGTTATTTTTAGGTATGGATGCAAAACCAATTTCAAAAAAAAGCCCGCATTTCCTATAAACAAATTTTTATCGGATTACCTAACCAAGCATACCAGAAAGATTAAAACCCCTATTTATTATGATGATTTACTCCGTTTTCAAGACGGACTAAAAATACTTGATGAAAAAGGATGTGACACCCTTTGGCTTAGTACTTATTATACTGAAAGTGAACGAGAAGAAATAGAATTAAGTCTAAAAAAAATGTACACAATACTGCATGCAGACGGAAGTGATGCCACCTTACCTTATATAAACATTGACCGTATTGACTATTGCTCATTTGGAAACACCAAACCTTTCCGAATTAAAGTGCGAAACATTCTCAATGACAACTACATCTGTTTATACATAAAAAAAGCCGACGCTTCCCGTATTTACGGACTGGAACCGGAACATATTTATCTCCTAACCACATCAATTTTTTAGTCCATAAAAACACACTAATAGAAGAGCATATTTCGGGTATTCCCGGTGATGTATTTATCGAGCACGATTTAGATTTATGTTCTACTTAAGACAAACGAGCCATTGCAAAGGAGTTTGTCAAATTTAACGAACGTTGCTTCGTTAGACTATTGGGTGATATGCGCTCTTACAATTATGTAATGGTACTTACTCACGATTTTGATAAAATTGAATATAGAATTCGTGTCATTGATTTTGACCAGCAATCCTTTGAAGGAAACAGCAAAATGTATAAACCTCAGTTTTTAAAAGAAAATAACAAGCTGGTTAACTTAACATTAGAAGTGCTTCAATCCGGATCTATTGACCAATATAAGAGAGAAGAACGTTCACTCTTGACAAAACGAGCAACTAGCAATCACATTAGGTTATCAGAGTTATTACATTGTATGAAATGAGCATAAACTTTTTTAAGCATAACCTACCGAGAATGATTAAAATAAGTTTATGCGAAAACGAAGTGGTTCCGGTTGTTTATAAAATTTGGAATTACATTTAAAATCAAACAATTACAAATTTTTAAACAGATGAAACATCCATGATTGCTTTTAAACACACATGGGAATGATTGTAACTTGTTGAAAATAAACAAAATATAAAATTATAAACAGATGAAACATCCATGATTGATTTTAAACACACATGGGGATGATTGTAACTTGTTGAAAATAAGTAAAATATAAAATTATAAACAGATGAAAAATGATACTATATCATTGCCGGATAAAACAAACCAACTTAAACGTGATTTATTCCAACTCACCAAAGACATCAATTTTAAAAAATCAAAAAAAATGGGCGAAATCTTAGAAAGTGCTTTGGCATTTGTTGTTAGAAATTACAAAAATAAAAATCCTTATAATATAGATTAAGAATAGAGCTATTATCAAGAAACATCAAGAGATGAAAATTAAAAAAATATTAGTTGCCAACCGTGGCAAAATTGCCATTCGTATTTTACGTGCTTGCACTGGGTATTGTTATATCATAATTATTTTTTAATATTTCAATAATGATTTCCTTTATCCTATCCATTGATATTAGACCAAAATCTTCATTTTCAATATCTTCAAATTCTTTCTTGGTAAAACGCAATGGACTTTTAAACCCATAATTGTTTTCTGACAAATGTGCAGTATCTCTCAAGCAGTCATAATATGCCCTCTGGGCAATACGTCCTCCAATAAATTCAAAACCATTTTTATTACTAATAAAACCCGAATATTTTTCATTTGATTGCTCTAACCATTCGACAAATTCAACGAATGAGTTAGGCACATTTTTCAATCTATTTTTAATTCTATGTTTTTTAAGTACATAATTATTTAGATAGTTTATATCACAACAAATATTTTTGAATTTAGAAAAATAATAATCTGGTAAAATTTCTTGAAGATGGGTTAATGTATCCAATCTTGCTGG
>WFXA01000146.1 GCA_015490835.1 Flavobacteriaceae bacterium
GAAATAAGCCTTTTTAAGCCACTTTATTTTTTGCAAAAATTTTACTAAAAATACGCACTTCAAAAAAATAAAAGCATTAAATCGCCTCTTTTGACACACAGTTTTTTATTTTTCGTGAAAATTATGGGCTTGTGCAACGGTTACTTTTGTTGTGTGTTGTGCATTGTTAATCAAAAGTATTATTTGCCCAAGTAAAGAATTCTGCTAATGAGAAAACCATAACATTTGTGTCATTATTAGTTTCATCTATGTATAATTTTTCCTTTGCAGCATTTCTTAACCAAGTTTTTGCACCTTTTTTAAATCCATCTCCGTCAATTAATATCATAATATCTTTTTCAGGCATTGCTTCAATTGTATTCAAATACAAGTACGGCAATTTTTCATCAACTGATCCAGCACTTTGTTGCCATTTGCATTCAATCCTTATTCGTAAATCGTATTTTTCTGAAATTAGTAAAAATTCAGTATTTCCTCTGTGTCCGTAGATTGTTTCAAAAGGAACGTTTTTTAAAAGTAATTCTTTTCCATAATTTTCAGGTTTCTTTTCCCATTTACGATACATTTCAATTTCAAAACCTTTGTTTAAAAGTACTGTTTGTACAGCAATTTCAAGCTGATTTCCTGTTATATTTGCACTCCTTCCTTTTGCCATTTTAGTAATTTGTTACTACAATTTCTTTTATTGAATTTCTTTTGCTACCATTTGAATTTATTGACCTTTTAGCATCAACTCTTACAATATTAAAATTTGAATAGATAGTTTCAAAAAAATCATCATTTGGATCTGTGTTTTTTGGGTCTGAATTACTTAACATTAATTTGTGTCCTTGTTGATCCAGTTCATAAAATAAACTTGCAAGTTGTAATTGATCATCATCTTGAAAGTTATATTTGCTATAAGATGTAAAACTTGATGTTTTGCTGATTGGTCTGTATGGTGGATCAAAATAGACAAATGAATTATTTCTTATGTCATTTTGCACTTCTCTAAAATCTGCTTTTTTGATAGTAGCAATTTCGAGTAATTTTGATACATTAAGTAAATTTTGTTCATCCAAAATTTTTGGGTTTTTATAACGTCCCATTGGGGAATTAAATCCACCTTTTGAATTAAATCTAAATAATCCGTTAAAACAAGTTTTGTTCAAAAAAATTGTTTGAGCAACTCTAGGTATCCAATTATCAGAATATTTATTATAATCAATATTAAACCTTTGTAGATTGTAATTTTCTCTTAATTCGTAATAATATTCTTTTCTTTTTACTTCATCAAGTTTCTTATATTGTTTTTCATATCTATATATAAAATCAATAAGTTTGGACACATCTCTTTGAATAACTTTATAAGTTAATATCAATTCATCATTAATATCATACAAAAAAGCATTTTCTACTTCATAATTTTGAGCAACATCAAAAAAAACTGCTCCACCACCAACAAATGGCTCGTAATAATTTTTTATTTTTTTTAGTTTTAATTCAATTGGATAAAGAGCGTCAAATTGATTTAAAAGTTGTCGTTTTCCACCAACCCATTTTAAAAACGGTTTTGCTCCTAATTTATATTCATAAAAAAGGTCAGAAACTTTGTTTTCTATATTATTGATTGATGTATATATTCTCATAAATTCTTGTTTTCTGCTAATTTAAGATATATTTTTGATTTGAAAGATAAATTTTCATTTTTTCGGGCATTACACACAACGGTTTAAATATGGGGCGTGCCGCATTTAAACGATTAATTTTTTACTTACAAATATATTTATTTATGAAACATAATATTCATATTTACAACTAATTGCGGCATGACCTATATTTTTTGTGCCTGTTGCACAACTCATCAATTATTTTCACAAAAATAAAAAAAAATCAACAAAAAGGTTTGTGTATGTCGTTGATTTTATGTATCTTTAGATATGCTTGGAATAAAAAATTATCAGGAAAAACTGTTTACCAGTTTTCAACTCAGTGAGCGAGTTCCCAAAAACAATTTTTACAGAAGACTTAAAGAAGTTCTTGATTTGAACTTTCTTTATAAGCTCACAGCACCCTATTACGGTAGTAGCGGACAACAGAGTATCGATCCTGTTGTGTTTTTTAAAATGAGTTTGGTAGGCTATATGGAAAACATTATCAGCGACCGGAAACTTGTTGAGCATTGCAGTATGCGCTTGGATATTCTCTATTTTCTCAACTACGATATCGACGAAGCTCTGCCATGGCACTCTACCATTAGCCGTACACGTCAACTTTATACGCAAGAGGTCTTTGAAGCAGCCTTCACCAAAGTTTTGCAAATGTGTATAGACAAAGGGATGGTAAGCGGTCACACACAAGCCATCGATTCGGCACCTGTTAAAGCCAATGCTTCGATGGATTCTCTGGAGCTAAAGGTTCCAGCCGAAAGTCTCGATGAGCATCTAACAAAGGTTCGTCACATCAGTGCTATGGATAAAGAACCTATGAGGCGAAAAGTAAAAGAGAACAAAGCCAGCAAAGAGCAGCAAATTATAACCGCCAATAATCAGGAATTGCAAGCTATCAAAAGCAGAAACAAAAAGTGGAAGAAAGATCAAGATCAGCGTCCCGGAGCCAAAAGTAAGCACAGCAAATATACCAGCAACAAGACCCATTACAGTCCTACAGACCCCGATGCCCGTATTAGCGTTAAACCCGGAAAAGCAAGGAATCTAAACTATCTAAGTCAACTCAGTGTAGACACGGCACATCATGTAATTACCGATATCGGTGCTTATCATGCGGACAAAAAAGACAATCAATGTTTGCAGGATATTACTCTCAGACTTAAAAGCCGATTAAACAGCAACGGCTTGCTATGGCATAATTTACTGGCTGATACCGGATACAGCGACGGTGAAAATTATGCTTTTCTGGAACGGATTGGCATTAAGAGTTACATTCCGGCTCACGGAACCTACAAAGGAGGTCCTGATGGATTTACCTATATTGAAGAAAAAGAGCATTATATTTGTCCACAGGGAAAAATAATCCCATTCAAAAAAGTTTTCTACGACCATAGAACACACACCAAAAAGAAAGAATACCGCTGTTCTTCGCTGGTGTGTAAAAACTGCCCTATAAAACCTTTGTGTTTGGGAAAGAAGGTTAAGGAAAAGAAGTTTAGCGTAACTTATTATAGGGCAGAATACGAGCGTAACAACAAGCGTGTAAAGAGTAAGCATGGTCGCAAAATGAAATCCCTACGCAGTGGTACAGTAGAACCGGTTTTTGGTACTCTGACTCAGTTTATGGGAATGAGAAAAATTAATACCATAGGAATAGAACAGGCAAATAAGGTAATGCACATGGCTGCAATGGCTTATAATTTGAAAAAATTGCTGAAATTTATGGGTAAGATAGCACAAGCAAATAAGAAAAGTCTTGTTGCTTTTTTAATCCGAATATTGGATGCCATAGCAGCCGAAATAAGCCTTTTTAAGCCACTTTATTTTTTGCAAAAATTTTACTAAAAATACGCACTTCAAAAAAATAAAAGCATTAAATCTCCTCTTTTGACACACAGTTTTTTATTTTTCGTGAAAATTATGGGCTTGTGCAACGGTTACGATTGTTGCACACAGTTATTGGTTATTTGTTTTTTTAAATTTATAGCTACATCCTTCAATGCAAGTCAAATATGTGGGTGTTAATATGAGATACTCACCTTCAAAAGTATAATCTTCTATGAATGTTCCTGCAGGAGTTTCAATGCCTGTATTAAAATCAGTACAGCCATAATCAAGAATTAAATTATTCTCAGAAATTGTATAATTCCCTTCCAAACATTCTGAAAATCTGTTTGAAGTAAAATTACCATTAATATAAAAAGTATAGATATAACCATTTTCAACGGTAGTCCATTCTGGGTTGCCTCCACCGTCGCTACCATAGGTTTCTATCAATTGCCAAGTTCCAATTATTGAATTTTCATTACTACTATTACTACAATTAACAAATGGAAGCATTAAGC
>WFXA01000147.1 GCA_015490835.1 Flavobacteriaceae bacterium
AGGTTTTATTAGAGCCGAAGTCATTAAATACGATGATTTTGTGCATTACGGAAGCGAGCAAAAAGTAAAAGAAGCCGGAAAACTAAGCGTAGAAGGCAAAGAGTATATTGTGCAAGATGGTGATGTGATGCATTTTCGATTTAATGTGTAAAAGTGCTTTTAGTTATTCCTGTTATTTTTTTGGTTTTTTCTGAAACAGGACTCGAAACAATTTTATACTTGTAACCTTTATTGCTTTTATACCCTTTGGTTACTTTTGGTGAAATTATACCTAAGGTAATTAAACTTGCCGAGGCGACTAAATACCCTGCATAACCCGCTTGAATAAAAGCAGCTATTATGGCACCAACAGCAAAGGTAGCTCCCCCAAAATAAAAGACGACACCGTCTAATAACAAAGATACCAATAAAGGGTTTTTTCTAATTAAAACTATTTCGTTTAAAGAAATGGTGGTTCCTTTTAACGAAATAGTCTCATTATCAATAATTTTAAGCCTTCCTTTTATTCGTTTTCCATCTATAGTTTTAACAATAACCCGTTTGTTTTGGTTTAAGATAACTTCTTTGTTTTTTGAAGTATTTGTTATCGATAAAACTTGTGTTTGTGCGTGTACAAAACCCATACACAACAGCAAAAAGAGAAATAAACTATTTTTCATGTTTTTCTAACAAATCTATTGATTTTTTTTTTTGTATATCCGTAAATACTAATAATTATTAATTAATGCTTATCTTTAGAAAAAATAAAGGTATGAATATATTTAGTTTTACAGCACATTTTGATAGCGAAGAATCGTGTAGGAATCATTTTAAAGAAGAACGCGATAAAATAGGTGTACACTGCAAAAGGTGTGGACATAATAAACATTATTGGATAAAGAGCCAATGGAGTTATGAGTGTAAACAATGTAGAAGCCGCACATCCTTGAGAAGCGGAACGATTATGCAAAGTTCAAATTTACCTTTTTTAGTTTGGTATAAAACGATGTTCTTACTTAGTGCTACCAAGAAAGGATTTTCTTCTAAAGAGATTCAACGTCAATTAGGATTAAAGCGTTACGAACCTGTTTGGGCAATGGTTCATAAACTACGTAAAGCGATGGGTAAAAGAGATGATCGTTACACATTAGAAGGAATGATAGAGATGGACGAAGGCTATTTTACAATAGAAGCTTCTGAGTTCCAGCACAAAACACAAAAAGCAGGTCGTGGCAGCAAAACCAAGGCTAATGTTATGATTATGGCAGAAAGTACCGTTTTAGAGGATATTGATACAGGGAAAGTAGAAAGGCAATGCAGATATTTTAAAGCAAAAGTCCTTGATGACCATAAGGTAGATGGAACAGATGACACATTAAAAAACAACATAGATGATGATGAAATAATAGTGTTTTCTGACAAAAGCACCTCTTATGTAAATATCGCAGACTATGTTGAAATACACATAACGGAAAAATCAGATAAGCAAACAACAACAGAAACATTAAAATGGGTTCATATAGCAATTAGTAATGCAAAAAGAAATTTTACAGGAAACTATCATAAAATCAAAAGAAAATACTTGCAATTATACCTAAATGAATTTATCTACAAGTTAAATAGAAGGTATTTTGGAGAACGAATATTTGATAGGCTTGTTATTGCTGGAATTACAGGATTATGATAAATTACGGATATGCAATTTTTTTTTAATGAAAAATGAGTGGCTTATTTTAATTGTTTTTTATAACTCTTTTCTCCTTTTTTAAATCTTTCAACTCTAATGGGTTCGCTTTTCCCTAAAACACTTCGTCCAATATCGCTTGAAATTGATAAGATGCTAAATGGCGGATTTAAAGTAACATATTTTGAAGTTCGAATAAAACAACATTGGGATTTTGTAATTTGGTCATGTGTTCCTCCTCCTACGTTAGTCATTACATTATTGGGGTCTGATGAGTGTGGCCAAACATCTGTAAGATGTGTAATTTCCTGAACAATCACCGTACCATCACCACCATTAGATGGGTTTGCTACTATTACCCAATCTGTTCCTGGAAATGCACATCCACCGGCATCTGTCATCGATTCTACCATATAAATAGTAACCACAGGAGAAATCGAGTAGTTTCTACATGCTAATCTGCTAAACAACAACCAAAAACCTGAAAAAGTACTGGAAAAATTACAAGATGTTGAGGTTAAATATTCATCATAACCTATAAACCTAACATCCTCTACAACTAGTTCTACATTGCAACGATTAAAAATGGTTGCCGCATCTGCTAACATTGAATTTAAATCCGGGATTGAAACAGCAGCATTCCCTGTTTCTCTATTATTTAAAATTTTAACACAAACCCGAAGGTATTTTTTATGTTCTAATCCAGCTAAACAAAGTAAATAAGCCCACCACCTATATACGATCCAATCAATTACCCAACAAACCCATTTAGCAATGTAAATTACATATTCTAATAAAATTTCTATCCACCTTAAAACTCGCTCTATTACTTCTTCGCAGACCCATTCTGTAATTGTTTCTACAACTTCAATTAGTTTGGTAACTAAATCACAGAGTTTATTAATTGGCCAAGGCAACCAACTGCATACTTCTTCGACAACTTCTTTTATAGTCGTTATCGTGGTAGTTACCCAATTACATACAGTGCGTACAATTTCAACAAACACCCTTACAAGTACTCGAAGAACAATTAAGAAGGGTTGAAGAATTAAATTACATAGTGTCATAATAATATTATTTTAGTGTTAGTTGTACAAACATAAGTTGAATAGACTCAATATTAAAAAGGTAAAATCCTATTTTTCAGTTAAATATCCCTTTTAATCAATAGGGTTTTTCACTTTTCAAATACTTTCTAAGACCAAAAAAAATGGTATATATTTTTCAACAAAAAGTACTTTTTTATTGTTAATTACTTTCTATTTTAAGGGTTTTAAAAGTTGTTGCTAAATCCTATCTTAGCCCAGTTATAGCGTAATTTATGGCACAAACACAATATACCGAAGACAACATACGGTCTCTCGACTGGAAGGAGCATATTCGTATGCGTCCGGGAATGTACATTGGGAAATTAGGAGATGGTTCTTCTCCCGATGACGGAATTTATATCTTGTTAAAAGAAATTATCGATAACAGTATCGATGAATTTGTAATGGGAGCCGGAAAAACCATCGAGATAAAAATAAAAGATAAAGAAATTCGGGTTAGAGATTACGGTCGTGGTATCCCGCTTGGAAAAGTAGTTGATGTGGTTTCAAAAATGAATACCGGAGGGAAATACGACTCTCGCGCGTTTAAAAAAGCGGTAGGACTTAATGGCGTTGGTACCAAAGCGGTTAATGCACTTTCTACCTATTTTAGAGTAGAATCTGTGCGCGATGGAAAATTAAAATATGCCGAGTTTAACATAGGTAATTTAACAACCGATTCTCAAATCGAAGAAACTTCACGTAGAAAAGGAACTCAAATTATCTTTATCCCGGACGAAACTATTTTCAAAAACTTTAAATATAGAACCGAATACGTAGCAAAAATGCTAAAAAACTACGTATATCTTAATCCCGGATTAACAATTTTATTTAATGGAGAGAAGTTTTATTCTGAAAACGGATTAGCCGATTTGTTGGCAGATACCATAACACAAGAAGACCGCTTATATCCCATTATTCACTTAAAAGGTGAAGATATTGAAGTTGCTTTAACACATAGCAAAACACAGTATAGCGAAGAATACCATTCGTTTGTTAACGGGCAACATACCACACAAGGCGGAACACATCAAGCCGCTTTTCGCGAAAGCATTGTAAAAACCATTAGAGAATTTTACAAAAAAAATTACGATGCCAGTGATATTCGAAAATCTATTGTTTCTGCAATTAGCATCAAGGTGATGGAACCTGTGTTTGAATCGCAAACCAAAACCAAATTAGGATCTACCGATATGGGTGGGGGACTTCCTACTGTACGAACCTACATCAATGATTTTGTAAAAACACAATTAGATAATTACCTACATAAAAATCCCGAAACGGCTGAAGCACTACACCGTAAAATCCTTCAAGCTGAGCGTGAGCGAAAAGACCTTAGCGGAATTAGAAAACTGGCAAGAGAACGTGCAAAAAAAGCAAGCCTTCACAATAAAAAATTAAGAGATTGTCGCGTACATCTCGGTCAAATGAAAAATGATCGAAGATTAGAAACAACGTTATTTATAACCGAAGGAGATTCGGCAAGCGGAAGCATTACAAAAAGCCGTGATGTAAATACACAAGCCGTATTTTCATTACGCGGAAAACCGCTTAACTCCTACGGAATGAGTAAAAAAATTGTTTATGAAAACGAGGAGTTTAACCTGCTTCAAGCAGCATTAAACATCGAAGATTCTTTAGAAGACCTCAGATACAACAACATTGTAATCGCTACCGATGCCGATGTGGACGGAATGCACATTAGGCTGTTACTCATCACCTTTTTTCTTCAATTTTTCCCTGAGTTAATTAAAGAAGGACATTTGTATATCTTACAAACACCATTATTTAGAGTGCGTAATAAAAAAGAAACCATTTATTGTTATAGCGAAGAAGAACGCATAAACGCCATTGAGAAACTAAAACCCAAACCCGAAATTACCCGTTTTAAAGGATTGGGCGAAATTTCCCCCGACGAGTTTAAACATTTTATTGGTCGTGACATTCGGTTAGACCCTGTGATGCTGGATAAAGCAATGAGTATTGAGGAATTGTTGTCTTTTTATATGGGAAAAAACACCCCCGACAGACAACAGTTTATCATAAACAACCTTAAAGTAGAACTGGATAAAGTAGAAGATTAAAACAGACAAACAATGAGTGATCAACTCAATCCTAATAACGAAGAGCCTATTAGTTCAAACTTTGGTGAAAACCAAAATACTGAAGAAACCATAACCAAGGTTACCGGAATGTACCGCGATTGGTTTCTCGATTATGCTTCGTATGTAATTCTAGAGCGTGCCGTACCGGCAATTGAAGACGGCTTTAAACCCGTACAACGCCGTATTATGCAATCGCTAAAAGACCTAGATGACGGTCGTTATAATAAAGTTGCTAATATTGTGGGACACACAATGCAATACCATCCGCATGGTGATGCCAGTATTGCCGATGCGATGGTACAAATCGGGCAAAAAGATTTGCTTATTGATACGCAAGGAAACTGGGGGAATATACTTACCGGAGACCGTGCAGCAGCTTCCCGTTATATAGAAGCACGATTGTCTAAGTTTGCCTTAGATGTTGTTTATAACCCTAAAAATACCGATTGGCAAGCCTCTTATGACGGAAGGAGAAAAGAACCCATAAACCTTCCGGTAAAATTTCCGCTACTCTTGGCGCAAGGAGCCGAAGGAATTGCCGTAGGACTTTCTACAAAAATACTTCCGCATAACTTTAACGAACTCATTGATGCCTCTATTAAACATTTGCAAGGAAAAAGATTTCAGTTGTATCCAGATTTTTCTACCGGCGGAATTGTAGATGTTTCCAATTACAACGACGGACTTAGGGGCGGCAAAATAAGAAGTAGAGCAAAAATTTCGCAATCGGGTAAAAACACTCTGGTTATTACCGAAATTCCTTTCGGAACAACTACTTCTTCGCTAATCGATTCTATTTTAAAAGCCAATGATAAAGGGAAAATTAAAATTAAAAAAATTGAAGATAACACAGCAGCCGAAGTAGAAATTAATATCCATTTACCTTCCGGTATTTCACCCGATAAAACCATTGATGCACTCTATGCCTTTACTTCTTGCGAAACCTCTGTTTCGCCACTCGGATGTGTCATAGAAAATAACAAACCACTATTTATAGGAGTTTCCGATATGCTTCGCCGTTCGACCGACAGAACCGTTGCATTGCTAAAAAGCGAATTGGAAATTCAACTTGCCGAACTGGAAGACCAATGGCATTTTGCTTCGTTAGAACGAATCTTTATAGAAAATAGAATTTATCGCGATATTGAAGAACAAGAAACTTGGGAAGGTGTTATTAAAGCCATCGATAAAGGTTTAAAACCTCATATTAAACACTTAAAACGTCCTGTTACAGAAGAAGATATTGTTCGGTTAACCGAAATAAGAATAAAACGAATCTCAAAATTTGATATCGATAAGGCACAGCAAAAAATTGAAGCCCTTGAAGAAAAAATCAATCAAATTAAACACCACTTAGAAAACTTGATTGCGTATGCTATCGATTATTTTAAACGCTTAAAAAAAGAATACGGAAAGGGTAGAGAACGTAAAACCGAAATCCGTATTTTCGAAAATATTGAAGCCACCAAGGTTGTGGTGCGTAACACCAAATTATATGTAAATCGCGAAGAAGGCTTTGTAGGTACTAGTTTAAGACGCGATGAATATGTAACCGATTGTAGCGATATTGACGATATTATCGTCTTTACTCAAGACGGAAAAATGACAGTAACCAAAGTAGGTAATAAAACCTTTGTAGGTAAAGGTATTATTCATGTGGCAGTTTTTAAGAAAAAAGACAAACGTACCATTTATAATCTAATATATAAAGATGGAACTCGTGGTGCAACCTATGTTAAACGGTTTGCGGTTACTGCTGTTACGCGTGATAAAGAATACGATTTAACCAAAGGAAGTAAAGGCAGTAAAGTGTTATATTTTACAGCCAATCCCAATGGCGAAGCCGAAGTAGTAACCATTCATCTTCGGCAAACCGGTAGTATTAAAAAGTTAAAGTTTGATTTAGATTTTTCAGACCAATTGGTTAAAGGACGTGGTTCTATAGGAAATATCGTAACCAAATATGCCGTAAAACGTATCGAATTAAAAGAAAAAGGACTCTCTACCTTAAAACCGCGTAAAATTTGGTTTGACGATACCATACAGCGACTTAATGTAGATGGTAGAGGCGAGTTGCTAGGCGAGTTTACCAGTGAAGACAGGTTGCTTATAATTCATCAAGATGGGACTCTTAAAACAGTAATTCCGGAAGTTACGATGCATTTTGATGCCAATATGATTGTATTGGAAAAATGGGAACCCCAAAAACCCATTTCGGTTATTTATTGGGAAGGAGAAAAGGAACTTTTTTATGTGAAACGATTTTTAATTGAAAACCCTGATAAAGAAGAAAAAATTATCACAGATCATCCCAAATCGTACCTCGAAAAAGTCTTTACAGATTATAGACCCGTAGCCGAATTAGTCTTTGCAAAAAAACGAGGACAAGACCGCAAAGAAAATGAGCAAATAAATATAGAAGAATTTATTTCGATAAAAGGAATTTCGGCAATGGGAAATCAATTAACCAAAGAAAAAGTGTTGGAAATAAACACATTAACGCCACTGCCTTATGAAAAACCACAACCCGAACCTGTAGAGGAAATTGAAGTAATAGAAGAAGAAACCGTTGTTATTCAAGATAAAAAAGACACCAAAGAAGAAGTTGCTAAACCGGATAAAAATTCCGATGATGATTTAAAAACCGATGAAACCGGTCAAGGATTACTGTTTTAAATGCAAAAAATATAAATGAAAAAATTTTATCAAGAGTTTAAAGATTTTGCCATTAAAGGAAATATGGTGGATATGGCAATAGGGATTATTATTGGTACAGCCTTTAATAAGGTGATTAGTGTACTGGTTAAAAAGGTAATTATGCCACCTTTAAGTCTTTTAACAAACGGAAACACACTATCAAACAAGAAAATTATTCTTAGAGAAGCCACCGAAAAATCTAGCGAAGTGGTTTTAGGATACGGCGAATTGCTTGATGTTTTACTCGATTTTTTTATTATCTCGCTTACCATTTTTATTGTTATTAAGATAATGAACCGATATAGACGTAAGGCAGACGACCCGGAAGATAAAGAAGTAGAAACACCCAAAGATATTGAGTTGTTATCTAAAATTGAAAGACTTTTGGAAGAACAAAACCAATTGTTGAAAAAATAAAAAGCTAATCGGTAACTTTAACAGCCGTGCCTCGCTGTTTCTGTTTTTCTCCAACAATATTGTATTCAAATGTATATTGGTTGTTTTTGGTAGTGAGGATTTTCATATGTATGGCTTTTTCTTCCACCCTATTTTTTGGATGTAACTTTTTAAGCACATACTCACAATTGTTAATCCATCGTATGCTCGAAGTGTCGGCTTTTCCTTTAAAATAATCTATTTCAATACTATCGTTACGTACAAATGTGGTGGTAAGTACTTCTGTGCCAACCATCGCCTCATAAGTAAACCTTCCTTTTTTAAAATCTTCACATTTCCGTTCGGGCTGAAAACAAGAGATAAAAAGTAACACAAATGCCAATATGAATAGTCGCATAAACAATTTTTACAATTTTATTCAAAAATAAGACACCCTATCGTTATTTACATTATTTAATTGTAATTTTTTAAATATCATTTTTGTATTCTTTGAAAGAGCCATTTTTATAAAAAACAATAATTCTTTCAATTTGTAACTCATTTTGTGGTGTAGTTTGTTTTTTTTCCTCTTCGTTAAAAATTTCTTTTTGCTGAAATAAATTTGGTTTTTCTGAAATAGTTGTAGCAGCGGGAGTGGACAACGAATTTTTTGAGGTAGCCGGAAACTCACCTTTTCCATTTAGTAACCAATACAATTCTACTTCCGGAAATTTTTTAAGAACCTTTAAAACAAATTCCAAACTGGGTTTGTTTCTACCCGAAAGGAGATGGGAAATAGTAGATCTGTTAAAGTTAATCTCTTCAGAAAAAGCGGTAGCCGTTAACCCGTAATATGTGAGTATTTTTTGAAGTCTTTTAGCAAATTCATTTGTGGTTACCATTGTAACAAGTGGTTTTATAATCTAAACGTTTACAAATGTAAAATATTATACATTTCTATACAAACAGAATATCTAATCTTTGTTATTTTGCTAATCAATAACTTTAAATGAAATAATATAAATAACTGAAAATTATAAATTTAACTTATTTTTTGATAACACTAACAAAAAGTTGATAAAAAATCGTATTTTTTGTTTACAAAACCACACAATACGTTTTAAAATAAGTGTTTACAAATGTAAACTTAGGTTTATTTACATTTGTAAAAAAGAATTTAGACGTATGAAATTTGAAAACCGGTATCTAGAAAATAAGGAAACAAAATTGAAGGGTAGACATATAACAAATCATCATATCCATCCTATTTTAGATAGATATAAAAACGAATTTCCAATTTCAACAATTGGTAAGTCGGTTTTGGGAAATGATATTTATTTAATAAAAATCGGAACGGGAAAAAAAGTTGTATTAGGCTGGTCTCAGATGCACGGAAATGAATCTACTACAACCAAAGCAATATTCGACTTTATAAAATACATAGCTTTTAATAAAGATGAACAGTATGTTTCTGCATTTTTAAATACCTTTAGTTTTTATGTTATTCCTATTCTTAATCCGGACGGTGCGGCTGTTTATACTCGTAAAAATGCCAATAAAATAGACTTAAATCGTGATGCGAAACAACTTTCTCAACCTGAAAGTGTTGTTTTAAGAGACGTTTTTAATAAGCTCAAACCTCAGTTATGTTTAAATTTACATGACCAGCGTTCTATTTTTGGATTTAAAACCGGAAAACCGGCTACTATTTCTTTTTTAGCACCTGCCGCAGATGCAGAACGAACCATTACAAATTCTAGAAAAATAGCGATGCAACATATTGTTTTACTTGCATCTAAATTGCAAGCTTATATTCCGGGCTGTGTTGGCAGGTATAATGATGCCTTTAATATCAATTGTGTAGGAGATACGTTTCAGCAATTTGGGGTTCCTACCATCTTATTTGAAGCAGGGCATACAGCAAGCGATTACAATCGAGAAAAAACACGTGAGTATCTGTTTTACGCATTATTGCAATTGTTTGATATACCAAAAGCAAATGAAGCTTCTGTAGATTACACAGACTATTTTTTACTTCCTGAAAACACAAAAAATTATAAAGATTTGATTTTGCGAAATGTTAAGCTTCAAAATTTCCCTAATCCTATTTCAATAGGTATTCAATACAAAGAAGTTTTAAAAGGAAATACAATTAAATTTATTCCTGAAATTGAATCGATGGGAGATTTATCTAACTTTTATGCGCATAAAGAGATTGATGTTGCGGGAAGTGAAATTTTGATAAATAATCAAAAAAACATCAAAGTTGGAGATAAGATTTCATTGATTAATAATTATTTCGACAAAACGTTAGAATATTTCGATAAAAACAACCTGGAGTTTTAATCAATTGTAGTACTTTTACCATATAAAATAATACTTATTATCATGGCAAAATTTAAACTAGACGACACCGATCATAAAATACTGGATATGCTCATCGAGAATTCTCGAACTCCATTTACCGATATCGCCAAAAAGCTTTCCATTTCTGCAGGAACAGTACATATTAGAGTAAAAAAAATGGAAGAAGCAAAATTGATAACAGGTTCCTCTTTAATTATTGACTATAAAAAATTAGGTTATACTTTTATCGCATATGTTGGTGTATTTTTAAATAAAACCTCCCAAACCCAATTTGTACTTGAGCGCATTGCCGAAATACCTTTTGTTACCGTAGCGCATGTTACAACCGGAAAGTTTAATATCTTTTGTAAAATACGAGCTAAAGATACCAATCAAGCAAAAAATATTATTTACGAAATAGACGACATAGAAGGGGTTACTCGTACCGAAACTATGATTTCGTTAGAAGAAAGTATTAATGATAAAAAACGATTATTGCATAAAATCTTTATGGAGTTTTAAGAAACACAATAACTATTAGTTTTTTATGAAAGCATTACCTGATTTGGGTAATGCTTTTTTTTGTATAAACACCTATTGTGTAGTAAGTTACTTGTTATTCGTGTTGATTGTTTTAGATTTTTTAATAAAAAAAATTGGATTTGTTAAAACTTTGTTAGTATATTTACACCTCAATAATAAAAAAACCGCTGCCTATTCTATAATATTACTTTTTTAAATAACAAAACAAAGCTAACAACCAAATAAGTGTAGTTTATCTATTATTTAAAAGTTTTATTATGAAAGGAAAAGAACTTACCGATGCGGTTTTAGTAAACGCATACATTCTTGGAGACGAAAATGCTTTGAGCAAGTTGATTGTTAGGCATAAACAACGTATTTATAGTTTTATTTATTCAAAAGTGTATGATAGAGATGTTACCGAAGACATTTTTCAAGACACTTTCATGAAAGTTATTAGAACCCTAAAAAGAGGAACTTATAACGAAGAAGGAAAATTTTTACCTTGGGTAATGCGCATTGCACACAATTTGGTTATTGATTATTTCCGAAAAAATAATAGAATGCCTAAATTTGAAAATAAAGATGATTTTAACATTTTTTCGGTTTTGTCTGATAACTCTTTAAATGCCGAAAAAAAGATGATTAAGGGGCAGGTAGAAAGTGATGTAAAAAAACTTATTGAAGAACTTCCGGAAGATCAAAAAGAAGTATTGATGATGCGTATTTATAAAGAAATGAGTTTTAAAGATATTAGTGAGCAAACAGGTGTAAGTATTAATACAGCCTTAGGCAGAATGCGTTATGCATTAATAAATTTGCGCAAAGTGATTGAGAAGCACAATATAATTTTGACAAACTAATACAATAAACAAATTTTTGCAACGTTATTTTAATTAAATAACAACAAAATAACTTTTTTATGCAAAAATTTTACTCGAAAACCTCACGTTCGGGACACGTGACTAAAAAGTTAGTCCCAAAAGAAGAAACCATAAAATTTCTTCTGGATTATTCGAAGGCTTTAAGTGTTATAGATTATAATAAATTGAAGTTTGAAGCACTTCTAAACTAAACTTTGGAAAACCTTGAAAACCAAAATTTTCAAGGTTTTTTATTGAGGTTTAATCACTAAAAGTGAAGAAGAATTTATAATTTCTTGTTTATTGAGTTTCATTTTTCTAAACTTCCCTTCCAAAAACATTTCTGCTTGATCTCTATAATGCTTGCTAAAAGGTATTCCTGATTGTCCGGTAGGAATGATACTCATACTGTTTTCAATATCACTAAAATCAATGATGCGTCTGGTTGAAGGTCCGGCTGTAACAGTATAGGTGCTACTCACATCATAGTCAAACAACATATTATTTATAACCTCTCGGCTTCCGTTAACGGGAAAAGGTCCTACGTTGAAGTATTTTCGAAGTGATTCAATAGTACCAATAGGGTGTTTGTGTTCTAAAATATGTACTCTGTTCCAAGTCCAATTCGTAATATCTTTTCCCAATTCTTGCTCTAATTGCGAAATTGCTTCAGTAAATGATTTTGATAAAATATCTTTTCGGGTTTCCAAAATTCTAGATGTATTAATATCGTCCCACCAAATAGAAGAATCTTTTTGTATCTGTGATGCGACAACTCTTTTAGACAAATGTGTTTTAAGAAAATAGTTAAAATCTGTTTTTCCCATTTCGTCTTCAAAAGTGTTTTTTAAATACAAACTTATCCATTTGTTATAAATAGTAGGAGCTATGGATTCGAGTGTGTTGTTACCGTCCCATAATTGAAGAATATCCATAGCTTTTTGCTGTTGTTTGGTAAACTTTCCGTAGTCCATTATTTTGCTAAAAGCTTTTATATTGTTAGGCGCTACAGCACTAACACCATCGTTTATCATATTCATAAACGATTGTTTGCTCCAGTTGTTTTTTCTTTCCAGAAGTGTAACAATGCGTTTTGCTCTGTCTTGAGGAACATAATATCCCGGATATAACATTCCATCAATACTATCGGGTTGGTTGTTAGCCGAATAAACATAGTTCCAAGTAGGGTTTTCTGCCATGGGATTTTCAGAAAAATCTAAAAAATCTAAGGTATCATTAACTCCCGAAGCACCATCTAACACAAACTTTCTGTTTGCCTGAGATTTTAGTTTATATAATTTAGCAGAAGCCCACCAAGCAATGTTTCCTTCGGCATCGCCATACATTACATTTAATCCGGGAGCGTGAATCATAGCGGCACCATTTCTGGCTTCGGTTATGGAGGTAGCTTGAGAAAGCGTAAACATTGCTTTAATTATATCATTTTTAACTTTTGTAAAAATCCAAGACATTGCAATGGGTTGTTTTTGGGAAGCTCCGTCAACTACCGAATTAATAATAGGACCGTGATGCGATTTTCTAATAGTTAGGGTTGTATCGCTTCCATCCTTCACCTTAATGGTTATTTTCTCTTCTTCATATCTTTTATAACCGGAAGGGGTTTTGTAAAAATTAGAATCATCGGGTTTGTTTTCTTCTGCATAAAAATCAATATCATCATTTTCAAACATAGTAAGTCCGTATGCTATTTTTCGATTATGACCTAATAATGGAAAAGGAATTCCGGCAATATGATACCCGTACATTTCATGCCCGGGATACGTCAGGTGGGCTTCATACCAAATTGACGGTTGCGAAAAAGAAATGTGTGGGTCATTTGCAAATAAAACCTTGCCTGAAGCAGATTTTTTTCCGTTTACAACCCACGAGTTGCTTCCTGTAAGAATAGGGAAGGGAGCTTGGTCTAAAATATCATTTACCTGACTTACAAGTTGGGATACTTCTTGTACGTTTCCTTTAAAATTTTTAATGAGTTGGGTATTAGGGTTAATTTCTATTCCTAATTCATTTATGTAGTCATCTCCTAATTTTTCTTGTAAAACGGATAATAACGGATCGGTTTTATGACCTTGTGCAAAGCTAAATGCCATATATCCTATGATGTTATACACATCGGTAAGTTGTAACGGTTCTTTTTTTAATCCTAAAAGTGTAAACTCGATGGGTGTAGGTCCTTCTTCAATAAATTGATTTACACCCTTTAGATAAGCAGCTAATATTTTATACTCTTCTGAATTTTTGTATAGCGAAGCAACATTTTCTTTAGATGTAGCATCAATTCCTAGGGTTGCAAAAAACAAATCGGTTTTTAACATTTTATCACCAAAAAGTTCCGAAAGTCTTCCCGGGGCAATGCGTTTAAGCAATTCCATTTGCCACAATCGTTCTTGCGCATGAACATAACCTAATGCGGTATGTGCATCGAACGCGTTTTGTGCATAAATGTGAGGAATTCCGTATTCATCAAAATAAACAGCTACCGGTTTTTGAATGTTTTTTAAAGTAATTTCCCCTTCATATTTAGGTTTCAAATGCTTTATATATAACCAACCACCCAAAACAATAAGGATAATGAGAACGGCAGTTATTTTTACCATTCGTTTTAATAATTTCATTTTAATACAACTATTTATTTTGGGATGAAGATAGTTAAATTTAAAAAAATATTAAGACTTAATTATTCGATTATTTATCATAATACCAATATCTTTGTGTGAAAATTTATAAAAATCATAAAGATGAAACGATTTATAGTATTTATTTTGGCAATTATAAGCATACAAACTTCAGTTTTTTCTCAAGAAGGAGAAGGAGGAATGTGGATGCCAAACACCATTAAGCAAGTTGAAAAAGATATGCAGAATATGGGTATGGAAATTTCTGCAAAAGATATTTGGAATAACGAAGCCCCCGGAATTAAAGACGCTATTGTACAACTAGGAAACGGTTGTACGGCAGAGATTATGTCTGATAAGGGATTGGTCTTTACCAATCATCATTGTGGTTATGATGCCATTCAAACTCTTTCTACCATGGAGCATAATTATTTAGAAGACGGGTATTGGGCAAGCTCGTTTGAAGAAGAACTCCCCGCAGAAGGACTTACCGTTACGTTTATTGATGATATTGTAGATGTAACCGAGCAAATTTTAAAAGGCGTTACTCCCGAACTAACAACAGAAGAACGACAATCTGTTATCGATAAAAACATCAATGCACTAAATAAAAGTACTCCTCAAGACAGGTTTCATACCATTGAGATAAAACCTTTTTTTAAAGGTAATAAGTATTTTATGATTAAAAAAACCACCTTTTATGACATTAGATTAGTAGGAACACCTCCGGCGAGTTTAGGAAAATTTGGTGGCGATACAGATAACTGGATGTGGCCTCGTCATACTGCCGATTTTTCGGTATTTAGAGTGTATGCAGATGCTAATAATAATCCGGCTATGTATAGCCCGAACAACAAGCCGTACCAACCAAAATACTCGTTAAAAATTAATTTAAAAGATTTAGAAGAAGAAGATTTTACTATGGTAATTGGCTTTCCAGGGCGTACCACCGAATACCTTACCTCGTATGCCGTAAAAATGAAGCAAGACCTACGCAATCCGGCTCGCGTAGCAGTAAGAGAGCGCACACTATCCATTATGGATAAAAATATGGCAAAAGACAAAGCCTTAAAACTTAAATTGGCATCAAAACACGCCAGTTTAGCAAATTATTGGAAATTTTGGATTGGAGAAAGTCAAGGACTTAAAAAATTTAATGCAGTAGAAGCTAAGGAAGCTTTTGAAAAAGAATTCACCAAACGTGTAAATAGTAGCAGACGTTGGAGTAGCCTTTACAAAAATGTTTTACCAAGATTAAAAGAATTGTACAAACAACAAGAACCTTATGCGGTGGTGCAAGATTATACTTCCGAAATATTTAACCGAAATTTGAGCTTGCCTACTGTTGCAATGATAAGCAATATGCTGGTAAAACGAGTAGAAGAAAACGGTGCAGCTATTTATCCTCAAATGAAAGATCGTTTTAAAGGATATTTAATTGAAAATGTCTTAAAAGATTTTGATGCCAAAACCGATAAGGAAGTTTTTGCTTCACTGATGGATTTATATACTTCTAAAGTAGATAAAGCGTATATAAGCCCTGAATTAAAAGAATCTTTACAAAATAAAACCCCCGAGCAATTAGCTGAAGAACTTTACGGAAAGACGAAGTTAGCTGGTACTGAAGATTTAGAAAAATTATTTTCGGCAACTACTTTTGAAGCATTTAAAACCCAATTGGAAAGTGATCCTGCATACCAACTGTTTATTTCACAAAAAAATTGGATTGATGAAAAAGTTTCCAAACCTGCTAATGCTATTAATTCGGAAATAGATGTGTTAATGGGAAAATACATGAAAGCTCAAATGGATCTTTTTCCTGAAAAACAATTTTATCCCGATGCCAATTTTACCATGCGTGTTGCATACGGTCGGGTAAAGGGATTTTCGCCTAGAGATGCCGTTTTTTACGAGCCTTTTACTCATTTATACGGAGCTATTGAAAAATACATTCCCGGTGACTTAGAATTTGATTTACCACAAAACATAATTGAAGCATATAACAAAAAAGACTATGGAAGATACGCCTCAAAAGACGGTACTTTAGTAATTAATTTTTTAGCAACTAATCACATTACCGGAGGAAACTCAGGTAGTCCTATCCTTAATGCAAAAGGCGAACATATTGGTTTAGCCTTTGATGGTAACTGGGAAGGCGTAATGATGGATGTTTATTATCGTCCCGAAATTGCAAGAAGTATTCACGTAAAGGATAATTATGTGTTGTTTATCATCGATAAATTAGCTAATTGTCAGCATATTATGAAGGAATTAACAATAGTTAAATAAAGTTAATATTTACAATAGTGTAACTAATCATTTTCAAATATAGACAATTTTTATAAGATAAAAGCATTAAGATTTTTATCTGCTATATTCGATTACTAATTAATAATTAATAATTACATTTGCATCCCGTAGAGTTATTGGTATGAATCACACAAAATACATTTTTGTTACGGGAGGTGTTTCTTCATCTTTAGGAAAAGGAATTATAGCCGCTTCGCTAGCTAAACTTTTGCAAGCCAGAGGTTATAAGGTTACCATTCAAAAATTAGACCCTTATATTAACGTAGATCCGGGAACCCTTAATCCTTACGAACACGGAGAATGTTATGTAACCGAAGACGGAGCCGAAACCGATTTGGACTTAGGGCATTACGAGCGATTTTTAAACGTTCCTACCTCACAAGCAAACAACGTAACAACCGGACGCATTTACCAAAGCGTTATAGAAAAAGAGCGAAGAGGTGAGTTTCTGGGAAAAACAGTTCAAGTAGTCCCACATATTACAAATGAGATTAAAGAAAGAGTGCAAATTCTAGGAAAAAGTGGCGATTACGATATGGTAATTACCGAAATTGGCGGAACCGTTGGCGATATCGAATCGCTTCCTTATATCGAAGCTGTACGACAGTTAAAGTGGGAGTTGGGCGATGACAATGCCTTGGTGATTCACCTTACCTTAATTCCATACCTTAAAGCAGCCGGCGAACTAAAGACCAAGCCCACGCAACACTCGGTAAAAACATTAATGGAAAGCGGTATTAAAGCCGATATCTTGGTTTGCAGAACCGAATATGATTTGTCTCAAGATTTACGAAAAAAATTAGCACTATTCTGTAATGTACAACAAGAAGCCGTAATTCAGTCTATAGACGCATCAACAATTTATGATGTACCTAATTTAATGCTAGAGGAAGGATTAGACATAATTACACTAAAAAAATTAAATTTAACCCATTACAAAAAACCAAATCTTACAACTTGGAACGAATTTTTAAACCGACACAAAAATCCAAAAGGTAAAGTAACCATAGGCTTAATAGGTAAATATGTAGAACTGCAAGATTCTTATAAATCTATTTTAGAAGCCTTTATTCATGCCGGAGCCCAAAATGAAGTAAAAGTAAAAGTGGTCTCTATACATTCAGAGCATATAGACGAAAACAGTGTCGAGGAAAAATTAAAAAAATTAGATGGAATATTGGTAGCACCCGGTTTTGGAGAAAGAGGTATCGAAGGAAAAATTGAAGCAGTACGCTATGCCAGAGAAAATAAAATTCCTTTTTTAGGAATTTGCCTTGGTATGCAAATGGCAGTTATCGAATATGCCAGAAATGTTTTACACCTTAAAGATGCTAACTCTACCGAAATGAACCCAAAAACATCGTATCCTGTAATTGATTTAATGGAAGACCAAAAAAATATTATAAACAAAGGAGGTACCATGCGTCTGGGTGCTTGGCAATGCCAATTAAAAGAAAACAGTGTTGTATTTAACGCTTATGGTGAAAAAAATATTTCCGAAAGGCACCGTCACCGTTATGAATATAATAACGAATACCGTAACAAATTAGAAGAAAACGGACTAATAGCTTCAGGAATTAACCCTGAAACTAGACTTGTTGAAATAGTTGAGGTACAAAATCACCCATGGTTTGTAGGAGTACAATACCATCCCGAATATAAGAGTACGGTAGCAAAACCGCATCCATTATTTGTAGAATTTATAAAAGCCTCATATTTGCAAAAACAAAGTAAAGCTCGGAAAAATAATTAACAAGACAATTTGACACTTTCCCAAAACACGGAAAGCTATTTGTAAATAGAAGAATTCACCCAAAAAGGGTATATACTATGGAAGAAAAAAAATTAGACCTCAATACCATTATCGGATTTGTTTTAATTGGAGGAATATTGTTGTTTATGCTTTGGCAAAACCAACCTACTCCCGAAGAGTTAGAAGCTCAAAAAGCTGAAAAACAAAAAACAGAACAAACAGAAAATAAAAAGGATAAAGAAGAAACAACTCAAGATTTACCTATCGAAGATGCTTCAGAAGAGTTGGCAATCGCAAATCCGACCGATTCGTTAGCTATTGAAAAGCTTAAAAATAAATTAGGATCATTTGCCTATTCGGCAACATTACCTTCAGCTAAAGAAGAAATTACTACAATCGAAAATGAAGTCCTCCAACTAAAGGTTAGTAATAAAGGAGGATACATTGTAGAGGCAAAACTAAAACAACATACCATTTATACAGGTGAACCCGTTTATCTTATAAAAGACGGGAATTCGTATTTAGATATAGAATTCACTTCCGAAAACAGAACACTGCATTCCAAAGACTTGTTTTTTTCACCATCAATTTCTAAAAACGGAGCCAATACGGTACTCTCTATGAAATTAAAAGCATCAGATAATGCTTACATTGAATACCAGTACGAGTTGATTCCTAACGATTATATGTTAGGCTTTAGCGTAAAAACACAAGGTGTAGAAAATGTTATTAATACATCCCAGCCAATCTATATGGATTGGAAACTTAAAGGCTTTAGACACTCTAAAAGTATTACTTATGAAAATAGATATACGCGCTTAACCTACGAACACGAAGACGGAAAAGTAGATAAATTATCACCAACAGGCGATGATGAAGAAAGCGTGACCGATGTAAATTGGATAAATTTTAGACAACACTTTTTTAGTTCGATGTTGTTAACCGATACTCCTTTTAAAGAAGCTAAACTAAGTTCAAAAAATCTTGTAAAAAACGAAGAAACAGATACTGTTTATACAAAATTATACGAAGCCAAATTATTGCTTGAACCAAAAGGAGGAGGTTTAAACTATACAATGAATATGTATTACGGTCCTACCGATTACAAAATATTTAAAAAATACGACCGTAATTTAGACGAAGCCATGCCTATGGGTTGGGGAATTTTTGGTTTAATTAACAAACATTTTATTATTCCGCTCTTTTCATTTTTAAGCGGATTTTTACCTGCAGGAATTGCTATAATCTTTTTAACAATAATTATAAAATTATTACTTTCTCCGGTACAATACAAGCAGTATGTAGCACAAGCAAAAATGAAGGTTTTAAAACCGGAATTGGACGAATTAAGAGAAAAATACAAAAACAATAAAATAAAACTGCAACAAGAAACCATGAAGTTGCAAAACATTGCAGGTGCCAGTCCGCTCAAGGGTTGTTTACCGGCACTATTACAAATTCCGGTGTTTTACGCTTTATTTACATTTTTCCCAAGTGCTTTCGATTTACGCCAAAAAAGCTTTTTATGGGCAGATGATTTGTCTAGTTTCGATGAAGTTGCAAAGTTACCGTTTCACATTCCGTTGTACGGCGATCATGTGAGTCTGTTTCCAATTTTAGCATCTATAGCCATCTTTATTTATATGATGATGACGACAGGGCAAACCATGCAACAAAATCAGCAACCCGGTATGCCTAACATGAAATTTATGATGTACCTCTCACCGCTGTTAATGTTGGTTTTCTTCAATAATTACGCTAGTGGTCTATCGTTGTATTATTTTGTTGCAAACGTACTTACCATTGGAATTATGCTTGTTATAAAATATTTTATAATTGATGAAGATAAGATTCATGCCAAAATTCAGGAGAATAAGAAAAAACCTAAGAAACAAAACCGTTTTCAACGAAAAATGGCAGAAATGATGGAGCAAGCAGAAGAACAAAAGAAACAACAAAAAAAGCGAAAATAAATCCTGTTTTTTTGGTCTGATTTTTGACCTAGTTACTAAAACTTGTTACAAAATGAAAACCAATCTTGTATTTCTTTTAGTTGTTGTATTTTTTTCTAAACCGCTGTTGGCACAAGATAAAGTAAACCGGTTTGACGAAAATGGGAAAAGACATGGTTTGTGGCAAAAATATTATCCTAATACTACTCAATTACGCTACCAAGGTACTTTTAATCACGGAAAAGAAATAGGAGAGTTTAAATTTTATTGCGAAACGTGTAAAGAACAACCCATTGCTTTAAAAAAGTTTTCTGAAAACGACTCGATTGCCCAAGTAACTTTTTTTACAAAAAAAGGAATACCCATTAGCAAAGGACAAATGGTTGGTAAAAAACGAATAGGGAAGTGGGTTTATTTTCATAAAGACGGAAAAACACTATTATCTGAAGAAAATTATGCAAATGGTCTTCTCGAAGGTTTAAAAATAACTTATTATCCTAATCAAGTTATTACACAAGAAACCCATTACCTTAACGGTAAAAAGAATGGAATCGAAAAATACTATTCTCCACAAGGTGTGTTGCTAAAACAATTTTTTTATAAAGATGATACGTTGCAAGGAAATGCAAAATATTACGATGCAGATGGTAATTTAATTATTGAAGGAACATATAAAGACGGGCGCAAACACGGTTTATGGCGGTATTACAAAGGAGGAAAACTCATTAAAGAAGAACGATTCCCTAAACCTTTAAAAAAAGTGAAGAACGATTAACGTTTGGTAAAACCGATTAATTTACCTAAATTTAGTAACTGAAACTCCCCACATAACATATTGTTATATATGAAATGAGCATAAACTTTTTTAAACATAACCTACCGAAAATGATTAAAATAAGTTTATGCGAAAACAAAGGGTTCCAGATGGTTATAAAATTTGGAATTTCTTTTAAATCAAATAGTACAAATTAATGAACAGATGAAAGAAGATTTTCTACATTATTTGTGGAGTTTTCAAAAATTTCAAGGGAAGTTACTAACGGAAACTAACGAAATTTTGGAAGTACTGAACCCGGGTTTGAAAAATTCAAATTCCGGACCGGATTTTTTTAATGCCCGGCTCATTATAAACAACCAACATTGGGCAGGTAATGTAGAAATACACGTTAAATCTTCAGATTGGTACGCACACCATCACGAAACCGATGATGCCTACGACAACGTAATACTCCATGTGGTTTGGGAACACGATTTAGATGTATTTAGAAAAGACAATTCGGTTTTACCAACGCTAGTTTTAAAAAATAAAGTACATCAATCACTAGTAACCAAATATCGCCAATTGATTTCTGAAAAACAACAATGGATAAACTGCGAAAACGAGTTTGCTTCAATAAACACGTTTTTACTTAAAAATTGGTTTGATAGATTATATCTGGAACGATTGGAACAAAAGATGCTTGTTTTTAACAGCATACTTTCAAATACAAATAACGATTGGGAGGCTTTGCTATTTATTATGTTGGCTAAAAATTTTGGTTTAAAAGTTAATGGTGAGGCTTTTTTTAGCATGGCTCGGTCCGTTCCGTTTTCAGTTATTAAAAAATGCGCTTTAGATGGGGCATCATTAGAAACACTCTTGTTAGGGCAAGCAGGACTTTTGGACGAAAATAGAGACGATGCGTATTATATGGATATGAAAAGACGCTATCATCACCAGAAAATTAAATTTCAACTAAATAATAAATCGGTTATTAGACCCAAATTTTTTAGGCTTAGACCTCCAAATTTTCCAACCATCCGTATTTCTCAACTTGCTAACTTATTTTCAAATCGTCCCTCGCTTTTTTCTCAATTAATAGAAGCTAAAACAATTGATGACTATTGTAAAATTTTATACACTACCGCTTCGGTTTATTGGGATACCCATTATAATTTTGAGATAACCTCTTCAAAAAGAAGAAAGCGATTAACCAAAAAATTCATTAACTTACTTCTTATCAATACAATAATTCCATTAAAATTTTGTTATGCTAATCATATCGGGAAACCTAATTCTGAAGAAATTTTGACACTAATTTCCAGTATTCCAAAAGAAGAAAACGCAATTGTATTAAAATTTAATAAACTTAGCAAAGTGGTACATACAGCATTAGATTCGCAAGCGGTACTACAACTTAAGAATCAGTATTGCGACAACAATAAGTGTTTACAGTGCGCCATTGGCAATTCTATTTTAAAAAGTAATAGTTTCTAGTGTTATTAGTTATAGTTTTTCGATATTTGTAATCTAAAATTAATCCCTTTTTTATGGCTTTTATAAAATATCTCTTTACAAAAGATTTTTTAAAACAAGTTCTTTATGCAATAATAACATTGGTAGTGCTTATTTTTATTTTAATGTGGTGGCTTAAAATTACCACGCATCACGATCAAAAAATTGAAGTTCCAAATTTAGCAAAACTATCTATTAGTGAAGTTGAGAAAAAGCTAGACGAAATGGATTTGCGCTTTGCGATTATCGATTCGGCTAATTATAACCCCGATTACCCAAGATATTCGGTGATCGAACAGTTGCCTAAAGCCGGAAAATACGTTAAAGAAAACCGAAAAATTTACCTCACCTTAAACCCGTCGGGATACCGCAAAATTAAAGTCCCAAATGTTGTAGGCAAAACCAGAAGACAAGCCGAACCAACACTGCGAGCTATGGGATTTAAAATAGGTAAAATAACATACCGCCCGTACATTGCTCGTGACGAAGTTTTACAACTACGTTATAAAGGCAGAAAACTTCAAAAAGGAGAAACGCTACAAAAAACATCGGTTATTGATTTGGTTTTAGGCGATGGATCCGGAAGTTTAAATCCTTCAGAAGAAAATAAAGAAGAAACACAAAATAAGAATGTAGCTAATGAGTAGTGATGAGCAACCCGAGAAAGAAGAACTTTATGAGCATTACCGTTTTGAAGCACAAAAGGGGCAACAACCACTTCGAGTAGATAAATATTTAATGAATTATATTGAAAATGCTACACGTAGTAAAATACAAAAAGCAGCTAAAGAAGGAAATATTTTTGTTAACGATGTGGTTGTAAAATCTAATTATAAAGTAAAACCCGGTGATGTTGTAACGGTTTTATTTACACATCCTCCCTATGAATTTTTATTAGTACCCGAAGCTATTCCGCTGGATATTGTTTACGAAGACGATCAAGTTTTAGTTGTTAACAAGCCCGCAAGAATGGTGGTACATCCCGGACACGGAAATTATAGTGGCACTCTTATTAATGCGTTAACCTATCATTTTAAAAATTTACCAAATAATACAAGTAACAGACCCGGATTGGTTCACCGAATAGATAAGGATACAAGTGGTCTTTTGGTAATTGCTAAAACCGAAGAAGCAATGACGCATCTTTCAAAACAATTTTTTAATAAAACCACACAAAGAGAATATGTAGCCATTGCGTGGGGAAATATTGAAGAAGATGAAGGGACAATTGAAGGAAATATAGGGCGACACCCTAAAAATAGACTTCAAAATACGGTTTTTGAAGGAGACTATGCCGAAAAAGGCAAACCGGCAGTTACTCATTATAAAGTACTAGAACGCTTGGGTTATGTTACACTGGTATCATGCAAATTAGAAACCGGAAGAACACATCAAATACGTGTACATATGAAACATATTGGTCACACTCTTTTTAATGATGAGCGATATGGCGGTGATAAAATACTAAAAGGAACTACCTTTACCAAGTATAAACAATTTGTAGAAAATTGTTTTAAACTACTACCCAGAACAGCCCTGCACGCCAAATTATTGGGTTTTATACACCCCGTAACAGGAAAATTACTACAGTTTGAAGCACCATTGCCGGAGGATATGCAAAACTGTATCGAAAAATGGCGAAATTATTCAAAACATGTGTCTTGATGTTTACCCGCATTTTTCATATAAAACGAAATGAATTATACGATTACGCTATGGTATATAGATAAATGCGAGAAACCGTCCGAATAGTATCGTGATGTTTTTTAAATACACAAATGTGTTGGCATTGCTTATTTGTTTAAAAACATTGTGAATTTTTCG
>WFXA01000148.1 GCA_015490835.1 Flavobacteriaceae bacterium
CGCAATTACTGGACGAAGCTCGAACCATATTTGAGCGAAAGTTTGCGCCCTAACGGGCGCATATCCCGCCCAGCGGCTCACTCCGCCAAAGGCGGAGCAGGCAAAGCCAGAAAAAATTATCAATTCTTTTAATGGGCGCGCGCAAAAAATTCTTCTAAAAGGAAACAATTTTTTCTGGCTTTGCTTCCTTGCTGACGCAAGGACGAGCCGTTTCCCACCCCATGCCGCGCTCCGCGCGGCAGAGCAGGCGGGCAAAAATTCATTTCCCCCAGACCCCCTTTTCTTTTTGCCCGCCTGCTTGGGCTTTGCCCTGAAAAATTTTGGCGGCGGGGCCACAAAATGGGTGGTGTGTGGGTTAAGAATCTTCGTTCTCGCGTTCTTCTTGATTATACCTCTTTTCTATTTCCTCAATCAAAGTTTTTGATGTAGCCCATTTTTGATCATTTCTGTCTTGGTCATTTTTTTCTAAAATATCAGCAATTGCTCTAGCAATATCCATTTTTGCCAATTTGTGTTTTTTTGCCTTAAATTTTTTTGCAAAAAATTCTTCCAATTTTTTAACACGTGGAAAATCCATTGGCAGTTCATCTTGCGTCAAGGAACAGTTTTTTCGTCTGTCGCAGTCTATTTTATAAACTTGGAAAACTGCTTCTCTAAAAATATCTTCTGGCAAAACATCCTCCGTTGAGATGATTTGTCTGTTGCCGGTTAATGTTGGGATGTTTTCCAGCTCGTTATCTTTTATTGAAACTATCGCACACTTTTTTCTAATTTCTCCCAAATCTGCGTCTCCGTCTGTAATTCCAAAATATAGTTTCTCTTCAATCTTTACGTTTGCTAAAACTGACGGGAATTTCGTATATCCGTAAGCAGGTAGAAAACTAATTTCTTCATCTTTGCCAAACAACGAGTGCAAATGCCTCAAAATAATTTGATCTGACGGACCCTCAACAATGGCATTTTTTTCTGTGAGCTTAAATAATTCTGACCACCTTAATCCCAAAGCAGTTTTTACAGGTTCTGGAATTTTGCCAAACTCACTTTCTGACCATGCCTTGTTTCCAATTATGGTATCTTCGTCTTTCTTTTCTAAAATTCGTATTCGTTCGGGAAAGCGCGAATCAATTAAATATGGCAAGTGTGTCGTATAAATAATTTGGTTGCCCTCATCAACTATTTTTTTGAAAGTTTGCCCAAGGAGCTTATTTTGTGCGTCTATATGTAAAAATATACCCGGTTCGTCTATAAGTAGCACAGATTCTTGTAAATCGCCTTTTGTTTCTGCTAAAAAATAAACGTTAAATGCAAGTGCCCACTGCAACCCTCTGCTTCTCTCCATTGGTTTGAATGGGCTAGTCTTACCTTTTTCTTTAAGGCGAATTTTTAAAATATCAGTCTCTGCACTTAGTTCCACTTCCACGCTTTCTACTGGCCAGACAACCCGTAAAATTTCGTCGTTTATTTTTTTACTTGCGGTTGCCAATAATTTATCTCTTTTGATACGCTGATTTTCATCACTGGCTTGTAACATATTAAAATCAGAAATACCACCCAATGCGAGTAAGTTTTTTACCGGCCTCATTTCATCTGGATTTGCTATAAACTGACTTATCGTTACTTCGCCATTTTCAGGCAAAAAATATTCGTCAAAAGCAACGCTATCAAAGTGTAAAAATTGTGGGATATATTTTTTTAATTCTTCAACTACTTTTTCTCTAATTTCTTCCTCATTAACCTCTGTCTCTTCTTCAGGATCTTGATCTTCCTGATCCTCTGGCGTAGTTTCTTCTGTTGCTTCCTCTTCACTTTCATTGACAGCAAAACTACTTTTTTCATAATCAATGCTTGGATAATCCAAGCGATATTCACCCTTTGTTTTCGTAAACATTATTGTTGAAACACTATCAAGTCCAAGTATGCTTTTTATATCTTCTTGCTCGTCTTTGGTTGGCTCAAACCATAATTTTAGTTCGGGAGAGTTTTCATCGCTTCCATAATCATCTGAATGGCGAGAATAATCCGCTCCCGTCAATTCTTCATTTACATCTGCTTTTTCCAATGCGAAAAGAACATTTGACTTGCCGGATTCATTTATTCCAACAAGACAAGTTATGTCATTTTCAATATCAAGAACACCACCTGATATTGACCTATACTTTATAAATTCAACTTTTCTTAGCTTCATAGTTATAGTCTAATAAATTAAAGTATCATGTTCGTTCTTTTATTTTTCTCATCTTTTCGTCAATTTCATCATATAACTCAAGTCCAGCTTCCTCGAAAACATTTAACAAATCTTCATATGTTCCTTTACCGCCAAGAAAATCCCAAAATTCTTCTCCAACCATTACTTCGTGTTGTAAATCAAATAAACCTTGAAGTGTCCACCGTTCATAAGGTTCTGGCTCGTAAGGATTATACGGTATAGCAACAATAGTTTTTATCTTTACATTACTATCTTTACTTGCTCTCATAGCAACCCATTCCAAAAGTTGCCTCTTTACGCTTTTAAAAACGTCAATGTTTGGCTTTGCAGTTTTTAACTCTATGTAATATTCTGTTCCGTCTTTTGCTTTAACAAATAAATCAATGCGTTTTTTGATTTCCTTGCCCATTTCTCCAGCAGTAGCAACACTCACAATTTCCGACACTTCCTTATCCTGATTAGGACTTCTTGTTGCACTTTTAAGTTCACGCATTATTTCATCTATTTTCAGCACTGCTTGTTTACTAATAAAACCAGAAAAATCTTTATACTGTGCTTTTGCCTCCTCGTTTCTTGCTTTTGCAATAATTTCTCCAACTTGTTCAAAAATAGACTGTCCGAGCATTGTGTTCACTGAGTGCACGAAAGAAAACAAGGCCATTCTATCTTTGCCAAGTAAACGATAATGAAAAGGCATTGCATTTGTTTCCGGATTGTATGTTGCTAGTTTGCCTCTGATTTTTTCAATCAGATATTTTTTAATCGTACTGTGTTGTTGTTTTGATAAAGACATGTTTTTCTATAAATTATTTTTTAAATGAAAAATGATTTCTGAATAAGGACTTTTATCCCTTTCCGTTCTATTTAAAACAGGGCGCTTAAACTGATTAACTATTTTCATTCCAGCCAATTTTGCTATTTGAGGGTACAAGCCCCATTTATCATTTGCCACTAAAAATACATCAAAGTCATCAATCATAAATTTGCGAACATTTAACAAAACTTTACTTATGCCTTCAACATAACTATCACGCGCTTCTTTACCCTGTCCCTTGTATAGGGGGCCAATTTCTAATTCATCTCTGCGTTCAAACCCAAATAAATCATACGCATAAGCATGTTGTTCGTGATAATCAATTTGTCCAACATATGGCGGTGAAGAAAAAATACCGCGAATTTTTTGCTTCTTGAGTAATTTATAAAATTCAGCATTACGCTTTTTTATTTCCTCAAAAATATCAACAGTTCGTGAGTCTGCAGGAATAACGGACCAGAAACTTTTAGTTTTTAATTTTTCAAACTCTTTTAAACGAAAAATTGTATCGTTAGCGTAACGAGTAAACCAATATTTTATAGAAAATAAGGGCTTGCAGATTTTTTTATGCTTAAAGCAATAATAAGTTGTTAGTTGTGGTTCTTTCAGTGTTGCAAGGTCAGAATGTGTAGTTGCTCGACACGAACGAATAGTGCGGCTTAAAATGATTGCCAAGATTCTTTTAATGTTTGGATTTTGTATTTTCTTTAATTGCTCAAATGCAAAATCTATCTCATCGCGAGTGCTTTTTATATACCATTTGTCAAGAAAAGTTTTATCTCTCTCTTGCTTTAACTTAATCCCATGCTTTTTTATAAGTGAATTATAGATTGATAAAAACTCTCTTTCTTTTTCTTTCCCAAACTTATCTTCATTTATTCGTTTAGTGTAAACATCACGCCTAAATTGCGGACTAGGAAAATAGGTTTTATTAAACTTCGCAAGCTCAAAAACAAGCTCTCTTTCAAATTGCTGAACATTGCTATCAGTTTCAAAATTTTGGATTGCTCGTTTTATTTTCGCGACTTCTTTTGTTAATAATTCAAAATCATAATCCAATAATTTCGCATTTGTTATAGCACAGTTAAATTGCGAAATATCAATCCCAATAGAATGCATTCCAAGCTCATTTGCTTGAACCAGCATTGTACCAGAACCAGAGAAGGGATCTAGAATAATATCTCCCTTTGTAAAAAAAACATTGGTCTTAAAGTCATCAATATGATCATCTAAAAAATATTCCACCAACTGCGGAATAAATTTTCCTTTGTATGGGTGCAATCTATGTACATGTTTTGTAGTATCTTTTTCTCTTAAATGATCAAATGACAAGCCCCAATTTAAGTCATTCCCGAGTCTTTTTTTCCAATTTAACTCACGCCTTCCGTTTCTAGATTTGTAATATTCTTTCAATTCCTCAACATTTATTTGCACGCTACCATTCTCACCATATTTTTTAATTTTTCCGTATTGAATCAGATAAGAAATATTTGTCGGTGAAATTTCACGAGCTAAAAGACGACTAGCAAAAGTTGCAGCTTCACCGATGTTTAATAGTTTTTTCTTTGCCTGCATTGTTGTATCCATATACATCATTTAGCTCTAATTAAATCGTCAAGTGTTATATCTAAACCGTCGGCTATTTTTGTAATAGTTTGAAGCGACGGGTTTTGAATAACATCACTCTCTATTTTTGCCAGTGTCGTGTATGGAATATCAGCTTTTTTGGCAAGAGCGTCTTGTGTCAAATCTTTCTTTTTTCGCCAATTTTTAATCTTTTGGCCGATTGTTTTTACTTGATTCATTTTCTTTTCTTCCATAAAATGTTAGTATAAAGATATTGGCATTTAGCAATCATCAATACTATGATAACAAATTTTAAAATGCTTGTCCAAATAAAAGGGAGCTTCTTTCCGTTGCGCGCGTATGGGTGGGTGGGACAAGCGCAACATCTCTTTTTTATTCTGCCGTCTCTTTTTCAATATGCCCCGCCGCCAAAATTTTTCAGGGCAAAGCCCAAGCAGGCGGGCAAAAAGAAAAGGGGGTCTGGGGGAAATGAATTTTTGCCCGCCTGCTCTGCCGCGCGGAGCGTGGCATGGGGTGGGAAACGGCTCGTCTTTGCGTCAGCAAAGAGGCAAAGCCCGCAAAAATTGTTTCCTTAATTGAAAAAATTTTTTGCGCGCGCCCATTAAAAGAATTGATAATTTTTTCTGGCTTTGCCTGCTCCGCCTTTGGCGGAGTGAGCCGCTGGGCGGGATATGCGCCCGTTAGGGCGCAAACTTTCGCTCAAATATGGTTCGAGCTTCGTCCAGTAATTGCG
>WFXA01000149.1 GCA_015490835.1 Flavobacteriaceae bacterium
ATTTTTTAAACAAATGAAATTATCAAATAAATTTAAAAAATTCTTCGTTCTAAGCGTCTTATTTTTTTTGCCAATCATTACCTATTTGTTTTTTGCTTCAGGGGTAAATAATTTTGTAAAATTGCCCGTTCTTACGAAGAATATTCAAGACATTAATAATTTTACAGATGCAAGTAATAAAAAACACTCACTTACTAACAAAATAACCGTTTTAATGTTTCTGGGGAAACACCCGATAGAACAGAAAGCAACCATTTATAACTTAGCTCATAAAATATATAAAAAAAATTACCTTTTTAACGACTTTCAATTTGTTTTACTTTCCGAAAATGGAAGCCAAGACGAAGTCAAAGAAATACTAAAAGAACTCCAACAAATAGAAGATACCAAAGGGTGGAAGTTTCTTTACGGAAACACAAAAGAAATAAACAAAATATTTACTTCCCTACAAACCAATTACAAACTAGATGAAAATTTTAGCACTCCGTATGTGTTTATTATCGATAAAAATAAAAATTTACGAGGCAGAAATGATGATGAAGATTTAGGTATTGTATATGGATATAAAGCTTCCGATTATTCTGTCGTTAACAATAAAATGAGCGATGACATTAAGGTGTTACTTGCCGAATACAGATTAGCATTAAAAAAATATAAAAGCAACAGAGAGATATGAAAAACTATTCCTACATAGGTATATCCCTTATTATTTTAATTTTTGGGATTTGGGCAGTCCCTAAAATAGCATCTAAATTTTCCCAACCCAATTTAGAAGTAATAGGCAAAGTCCCCGAGTTTAGCTTTATAGACCAAAACGGAAAAACAATCACTAACCAAAGTTACAAAGGCAAAGTATATGTGGTAGAGTTTTTCTTTACTACCTGCCCGTCTATTTGCCCCATTATGACAGATAATATGATTAAAATCGATAGTAAGTTTTTTGGAAACCCAAAATTTGGAATTGCTTCCATAACTATTAATCCCGAAAACGACACACCTCAAGTATTAAAATTGTATGCCAAAAAACACCAAATTACCAGTCCAAATTGGCATTTACTAACCGGAAATAAACAAGCAATTTACGACCTTGCCAATAAAGGCTTTAATTTATATGTTGGAAAAAATAGCGAAGTAGCGGGAGGTTTTGAACACTCGGGCTTTTTTGCATTAGTTGATCAAGATGGAAACATTAGAAGCCGAAAAGACAAACTTGGTAATCCGGTTATTTATTACAACGGACTTGAAGCAGAAGGGGTGCAAATGCTTATCGAAGATATTAAAAAACTTTTATAAATAATGAATACTTTTAAAAACAATAACAAACTCATTTGGACACTATCTATACTTATACCTGTTGTAGTAGCAATCCTTTTTAGAATACGAATACCCGGTGTAGAAAGATTGGGTTTCTTACCACCCGTTTATGCCGGAATTAATGCATTAACAGCCCTGATTTTAGTGATTGCGGTAATACAGATTAAAAAAGGTAACCGTAAAGCCCATGAAAATCTTATTAAAACAGCCATTGGTTTATCTGTTCTTTTTTTAGTGATGTATATTGCGTATCATATGACCTCAGACCCCACACCCTATGGTGGAGAAGGCGTGTTAAAAGGTGTTTATTATTTTATTCTTATATCACACATTATTCTTTCAATAACAGTTATTCCGCTAGTATTAATTAGTTTTTTTAGAGGAATAAACCAGGATTTCATAAAGCACAAGAAAATAGCAAGAATCACATTTCCATTGTGGTTATATGTTGCTATTTCCGGAGTGTTGGTTTATTTAATGATTTCTCCATATTACTAATTATGAAATATAAATGGGTTTTTATTGTAACAATTCTATTACTTCTCTCGTCAATTAGTACCGAAGCACAATGCGCAATGTGCAGAGCGGTACTTGAAAGTGAAGAAGGAGGAAAAGCAGCAAAAGGAATTAACAACGGAATCATGTATTTAATGATTTTTCCGTATTTGTTAATGGCAGGTATAGGATATGCTATTTATAAGAGCAGAAAAAAGAAGTAATTTTGAAAAAAACAGTCATATTTGTAACACATTGCTACTTACCATGACTTATGCAACAACTATTTGATACAATGAAATTAAACAACCAACATTTATTTATACTGTTTTTTATTCTAATAGGGTTTCAGTCTTATTCGCAGGCAGATTTACAGCAAGAAAAAAAGTGGACACTAAAAGAATGTGTCGAATATGCTTTGCAGAATAATATTTCGATAAAACAAATAGCACTAGACGTTGAAAATGCCGAACTTACAAAAAAAGATGCCCTCGGCAACTATTTACCTTCAGTAAATGGGTCTATTTCCAATGCTTGGAATACAGGATTAACGCAAGATATTACCACCGGAATTTTACGTAACCAAACCACCCGAAACTCATCCTATAGCATCACTGCCGGAGTTACTGTATTTAGAGGTTTACAAAACCTTAGGCAGTTGCAATTATCCAAACTTCAAAAACTAGCTGCACAGTACAACTTGGATAAAATGAAAGACGACATAGCCATTTTTGTTGCCAATAACTTTTTGCAAATCCTGTTGTCTAAAGCTAATTTAAAAGCCATAAAAGAACAAAATAACGTTACACAAGATCAAATTAAACGCACCCAAGAGTTAGTAAATGCAGGAGTATTACCAAAAGGAGATTTACTCGAAATACAAGCTACCGATGCCGGTGAAAAACAACGCATTACCATTGCTGAGAATAATGTGAGAATAGCTTTATTAGGGTTGGCTCAACTTCTGTTGGTAAAGGATTATGAACATTTTGATATTGCCGATGAAGATTACCAAGTGATAGATAGCGGATTTTCAAATAAATCTTTTGCCGAAACCATTGAAGCAGCAAAACAAAACAGGTTCGAAATTAAAATTGCCGAACAAAATTTAAGAGTTGCCGAAAAAAACCTTCAACTGGCAAAGGGGTCTTATTTCCCGACTTTAAATGCGTTTATTAACTATAATACACGGGAGTCCAGCTTTAGACGAATTGTACAAACGATTGACCCAACTAATCCAACCATAACCCAACCCATAGGAACCGTTCAAGAAACCGGGCAAACAGTTGTAGGAACTTTTCCAAATACAATTCTGGAAGAATTAAATCCGCTACCCTTTACAGAGCAGTTGTATTTAAACGATGGAGTGTCTTACGGATTAAGTTTAAATGTTCCTATTTTTAACGGCTTTTCAACAAGAAACAATATAAAACGAAGTTTAATAAATGTAAAACGAAACCAATTACTTTTAGAACAAGCAACCTTAGATCTCGAAAATCAAGTTTTTCAAGCCTACACAGACTTAAAAGGAGCATTAAAAAGTTACGAGTCTGCCTTAAAAGCTTTTGAAGCACAACAACTGGCATACCAATATGCCAAAGAACGATATGATGTTGGATTAACCAATGCTTTTGATTTTAGTCAAGCAAAATTCAGGTTTGATAATGCACAAATAGAAGTAAATCGATCTAAATACGATTACATATTTAAACTCAAAGTACTCGAACTGTATTTTGGCGTTTCACCAACCCGATTAAAATTATAACGATGAAGAAAAAAACACTCCTTTGGTTACTCTTAGCATCAATACTGCTAATTGTTTTTCTAATTTATGGAAAAAAAGCAGGTTGGTTTGGGAAAAATCAAAATCTAAAAGAGGTTGAAATTACCAAATTAGAACCTACAACCATTGTTGAAACGGTTTCGGCAACAGGAAAAATACAGCCAGAAGTAGAGGTTAAACTTTCATCGGAGGTGTCGGGTGAAGTAATTGAGCTACCTATTAAAGAAGGACAACAAGTTACAAAAGGCGATTTGCTGGTTCGTATAAATCCCGATTTAATTCAAGCTGCATTAAACCAATCACAGGCAGCTCTACAAAATGCCAGAGCCCAGTTGGCACGAAACGAGGCAAGTTTAAAAAATTCAAAAGCAAACTACCAACGCAACAAATTACTTTTTGAAAAAGGAGTAATCTCAAAAGCCGATTGGGATAATTCAATTTCCGACTACGAAATGGCACAGGCAAATGTAAAATCGGCTTATTACAATGTACAAAGTGCGGCAGCTTCGGTAAAACAAACACGTGACAATCTTAGCCGAACAACTATCTTTGCACCTATGGATGGCACAATCTCAAAACTATCGGTAGAACTGGGAGAACGAGTGGTTGGGACAGCTCAAATGGCAGGAACCGAAATTGTTAGAGTAGCTAATTTAAACAATATGGAAGTTGAGGTAGATGTTAATGAAACCGATATTGTAAAAGTTGAATTGGGCGATTCAACAAAAGTAGAAGTAGATGCTTATTTAAAGCGAGAGTTTAAAGGTATTGTTACAGAAATAGCTAACTCTGCCGAGACCAAAGTAACAGCAGATCAAGTTACCAATTTTAAAGTAAAAGTTAGAATCTTACCCGAATCATACCAAGACTTAACCGAAGGAAAACCCGAAAATTTTTCTCCATTTAGACCCGGAATGACCGCTACAGTCGATGTTATAACCAATAGAAAAGAAAATGTTCTTGGCGTTCCTATTAGTGCAATTATTATTAAAACAGATACTTCTTGTGCTAAAAAAACCAATGTTAAATCTAAAAAGAAAAAGAATAACGAAGAAAAATTTGAATGTGTTTTTGTAAATGAAAACGGAAAAGCAAAATTAAGAGTGGTAACGACCGGAATACAAGACGATACCAATATTGAAGTTACCTCCGGACTGTCTGAAGGAGAACAAATTATAACCGGACCCTATAACACGGTAACTAAAATTTTGAAATGTAATGATGAGGTAAAAAAAATGAATTCCTCCAAAACAAATAAAGAAACACAAGAAAAAGAAGAATAATGGCAACCGTACTTAATATTGAAACAGCAACAACCAATTGTTCGGTTTCTATTGGTAAAGACGGAACGTTAATCGATTTGTTAGAAGATAATAATCAAGCCTATTCGCACTCCGAAAGGCTTCACGTTTATATCAACACTATTTTAGAACGAAACAACCTTACCGGAAAAGATATAGATGCAGTGGCTGTTAGTAAAGGACCGGGTTCTTACACAGGTTTACGCATAGGTGTATCTGCTGCAAAAGGGCTTTGTTTTGCTTGGGATGTGCCTCTTATATCGGTTCCTACCTTAACTTCTTTAGCACATCAAGTAACAAACAAAGAGGTATTTATTGTTTCAATGTTAGACGCTAGAAGAATGGAAGTATATGCCGCCGTTTTTGACGCCGACAAAAAACAAATACAAGACACACAAGCTGTGATTTTAACACAAAATTCGTATCAAAATTATTTAGATGAGGGTAACGTTTGTTTTATTGGTAGCGGCGTTTCAAAATTTAAAGAAATTTGCAACCATCCTAATGCCCTGTTTTTAGAAGGCGCTATGCCTTCTGCAAAACAGATGGTGAGTTTGTCTCATACCGCATATAAAATAAGTAACACCGAAGATGTTGCTTATTTTGAACCGTACTATCTAAAAGAATTTTTTACTACTTAGTATCAAGTAACTTTACTAGTGTTATTAAATCTTCTTCCTTAGACAGATTCAACTTTTTCTCTTTCATAATATTTTTAACAGCATTCTCATCAACTCCAAATACTTTTAAGTGTTTCTTTTTTGTATAATACTATCCCAATTTTAGAGAATATACCATTAAAGCCATTGAGCGGGAGGTAGGTTTTAACAATGCCGGTTCTTTCTCTAAAGCATTTTATAAAAAACATGGTATTTACCCTTCATTTTTTATTAATCAGTTGGAGTTTGAAAACCTATAGCGTCTCTTCTATTTTATTTCAGACTTATTGATACTATCCCAAAAAGTGTGTAAAGCAATAATTTTTTCCGATATGTTGTTTACCACATATCCGGCACTTTGGTCTTTAAATTCGTTATGACTAATAGAGATATTATCGGGTAATAGGTCGAAAAAATCAATCTCTAAAATCGATGCGATTTGCTCTAATGTAGATAAAGATACTTTTGTTCTGGAATTTTCTAAGTTAGAATATGTTTTTTGAGAAATCCCTAACGATTTTGCTATATAATGTTGGGTATACCCCTTTTACAATCGTTTCGTTTTATTAATGACGGATTAATTGATATGCCCAATGTTATAAAAAAGTACATTTATAACAACGGGATTGCCGGTTATAATATTGGTGAAATTGATATTTGTGGTTATAAAGAAAAAATTATATTTTTAAATGCTCTTATTGAAGATTGTTTTAATAAAAAATCGGTAAGAATATCCAATCTTGAAAAAGATACTCTTTTACTATAGAGTTGGTTGTTATTTAGAATAGCGTATTCAATTAAAACCAACGGTTAAAAGTAAAAAGAAAATCGTATCGTAAGTCGATTTTAGGACAACTCGCCAAATAAGAGTACAAGCTGGGAAGAGTAAAAAGAATACAAATTTTAAGTGATTGCCGAAAACGGTCGGAATTAACGCCGAAACAGCGACCAAAAATTTGATTTTTTTCTGAAAGTAGGCAACCAAAATTTTATTATGAAATGAGCATAAACTTTTTTAAGCATAACCTACCGAGAATGATTAAAATAAGTTTATGCGAAAACGAAGTGGTTCCGGATGTTTATAAAATTTGGAATTACATTTAAAATCAAACAATTACAAATTTTTAAACAGATGAAACATCCATGATTGATTTTAAACACACATGGGGATGATTGTAACTTGTTGAAAATAAACAAAATATAAAATTATAAACAGATGAAACATCCATGATTGGTTTTAAACACACATGGGAATGATTATCTTTGCAACTTACCAAAATACAGAG
>WFXA01000150.1 GCA_015490835.1 Flavobacteriaceae bacterium
GCTTGATTGGGAATTAATATGCGTTTTAAAACATCGATGTACACAACAACAGTTAGTAAAATTAAACTACCTAAAACTACATAATAGCGAGTTATGGTAGCATAGGTTTGTTGGGCGTTTTGTTCTTTGGCATGGTTAAAAAAGAAGGGTTCTATGCCTAACCGAAATGCCGTTGCAAAAAGGGTCATAAAAACACCGAGTTTGTAACAGGCTGCATAGACTCCTACTTCGGCTTCGGCAATGTTTGAGGGAAGCATATATTTAAGTAAGATTTTATCAAAGGCTTCGTTAATCGAAAAAGCAATTCCCGCAATAAGAACAGGAAACGCATACCGAAGCATTTTTTTTAAAATAGGTAGGTTACATGCAAACCCGATTTTTATATAACGCGGCAGTAAAATAAGTAATGTTACGCCACTGGCTAAAAGATTAGCAATAAACACATAAACCACTTTGTTCTCTTCAAAATAAAAACGATTTAAAAAACTTTGAGGGTACGATGCAACCCATTTGGGCAGCCATAAAAAGAAAAACAAATTAAATCCTAAGTTTATACAAACATTAAAGATTTTAATAAAAGCATATTGCGTGGGTTTTTCGTTGGCGCGAAACCACACAAACGGAATAATCGCAAAGGCATCTAAGGCTAATATGAATAGCCCGTACGTAACAAAAACAGGGTTAAAATCCAGGGTGTTTGCTATTTGGTTTTTAAAGGGAAGTGTTACAGCCAAAAAGAGTAACGTAGTACTTGTTATTGAAGTTAAAGCTGTTGCTTGTACTTGTTTTTTATCGAATCCTTTTTTATTAATAAATCGAAAAAAAGCAGTTTCCATTCCGTAAGAAAGCAGTACATTTCCTAAAATAAGAAATGCCATGACAGAAGCATATATGCCATATTGTTCTCTACCCAGTACACTGGTGTAAAGAGGCACTAATACAATCCCTAATGCTCTGGGAAGTACCGTGGCAAGACCATAGATAAAGGTTTGCTTAAAGAGTTTTTTAAATACGCTCAAGGATGCGATTGTTTCGAGCAAATGTACCTAATAGGATGCGTTGTTGCAAGAAGAAATTGGTGAGGAATGAATAGAACTAAGAAAATCGCCAACCAGGGCGATTTTCTTGGGAATAATAACTAAATTGAAATAAGTATTAACTTTTAACCTTGCAGGTGTTTATTCCAAAAATGGAGTATAAAGGACAAGAGCTGATAAGTGCTGTTAAGGTAAATATTGCGGCAACTGCCAGTAATACATACCCTAAAGTTCCGGCAATAGTGCCATTGTAATATAGATAGCCAATAACAGCAGCTATAATTAATCGAATAATACGGTCTGCACCGCCCATGTTTTTTTTCATAATATATAATTTTAAGTTAGTAATTTTTGAATCACTAGCACAGCTATAGCAATAATACCAATGCATAGTAAACATACCATAGCCATTTTCAAAAATTTGTTTACTTTCACATCTCAAAAGTATAGCATACATTTATCATAACCTGTGACAAAGGTCACAACTAAACGCATTATATTGAACGTTAACAAGTTACAAGAAATTGTTGGGAATACAGATATTTATCTTCTAGATCAAATTCTAAAAAACAGGTTTTCGAGCAACCAAAAAATAATGGATGCCGGTTGTGGTAAGGGCAGAAATCTTACTTGGTTTTATCAAAACGGTTTCACGCTTTACGGAATAGATAAAAATAAAGAAATCATCGCTTTTGTAAAAAAACAATTTCCCGAATATGCTGCTAATTTTGTTGTTTCTGAAATAGAAAAAACTTCGTTTGCTTCTGAAGAATTTCATCATATTATTTGTAATGCCGTTTTGCATTTTGCTACTAATGAAACACATTTTTTTAAGCTATTTTCAGAAATTTTCAGGTTACTAAAACCCAACGGAATACTTTTTATAAGAATGGCTTCAAATTTAGTTTTAAAAGAAAAAATGGTTTCACGCTCTAACGGAAGATACCTTCTTCCCGATGGGACAGAACGGTTTTTACTAACAAAAGAAATACTAAATAAGATACTTAACAATTATCATTTAACTTTGTTAGAACCTGTTAAAACTACCAATGTAAATGATATAAGAAGTATGACAACCTTAGTTTTTAAAAAATAACTCTTTATGGAAAAATATCTTAATGCTTTTATTGAAGGATTTACCTCCACCTTGCAATGGACAATAGATTCTATACTTTTTAAAGTACCTTGGTACACCAATTATTTTTGGGGATTAATTGCTATTTCTTTGGTGGTTTGGCTTTTGGAAATTGCTTTTCCGTGGCGTAAAAACCAATCTATTTTCAGAAAAGATTTTTGGTTAGATGCCTTTTACATGTTTTTTAATTTTTTCATTTTCGCTATTTTTATAAGTGGTTTTTATAATGTATTAGGAATTCTGTTTGCTGAATTCGGGCTCACTCAAAAAAGTTTTGCTCTTATCGATATTTCTTCATTTCCTAATTGGTCACAATTGCTTATCTTTTTTATCATCATTGATTTTGTGCAATGGATTACTCACGTATTATTGCACAGGTATGAGTTTTTATGGCGTTTTCATAAGGTGCACCACAGTGTAAAAGAAATGGGTTTTGCAGCACATTTACGGTATCACTGGATGGAAAACATCTTGTACAAACCCTTAAAAACATTTGGCGTGATGGTATTGGGTGGTTTTGAACCCGAACAAGCCTATATCGTGCATTTTATCGCTATTGCTATTGGACATTTAAATCATAGTAACATAAAAATTACGTGGGGACCTTTAAAATATATTTTTAACAACCCCGTGATGCATTTGTATCATCATGTAAAAGCACTTCCCGAAGGCAGAAACTACGGTATTAACTTTGGGATAAGCCTAAGTCTTTGGGATTATATTTTTAAAACCGATTATGTGCCGGAAGATAGTGGCACTATTGAGCTGGGCTTTCCGGATGAAGACACTTTTCCTAAAACATTTATTGGACAATTGTTCTACGGGTTTAGGAAAGATTAAAAGTAATTACTTCGGTGACCAAGGAGCTGTTGCTCCGTTCCAATGGTTTTCATGTCCCAGTTCGATAGATTCAACTAACATTGGGCGTTTTCTTGAGATGATAAACTCCAGTGTTTCGGCAATATCTTCCGGTTTTAAAATGGCAACGTTTTCTGTGTCGTTCCAAGTATTTACACCCCAAGAATGAATGGTAGATACACGTATTTTTCCGGCTAATTCGTTTCGTAAAACGTGGGCAAATTGCATAATTCCCGCTTTTACGGCGGCATATACGCTTTCGCCTACAATTCGGTTTTTAGCAGACATAGACGACATAAAAACTATCTGTGGGGCTTTGCTTTTTAACAACAACGGAATTAATTTTTTGGTAACCAATAGTTGTGCGTGCAAGTTTAATGTGATAAGAGTATGCAAATCTTTATCGGGAAAATCTGCAAATTTTTCAATAAACATGAGTCCGGCATTGTTAACTAAAACATCTAAGCTGTTTGTTTGTTGATGTATATCTTTTACAAAAGCATCAATGTTCTCCAATTGTGTGAAATCATAGCCAAAATAATGCGCGTGAGGATACGATTTGTTTTTAAATGAATGTATTGAAGTAGCGTGTAAAAAAAGCTCGTTAGTTGGGGCAAATAAGTTGGCTTCGGCTAGACCTATGCCTTTACTGGCACCTGTTATACAAATTTTTTTATTCATAATTTTTATAATAGTTCAATTACTCCTTGTTTTAATTTTACCACACCTTCATTCTCCAGTTTTTTTAATAATCGTGAAATTACTTCACGTGAAGAACCTAAATCGTAGGCGATATGCTGGTGAGTAGTTTGTAGTATGTTACTGTTTTTTAATTGCGCTTCTTTTTTTAAATATTCTAAGAGTCGTTTGTCTTTGTTTGAAAAGGTTAAAATTTCGACTACCTCTACAAGTTCTTCATATTTCTGATAAAAAAGCCGGTAAATAAAATCATTCCATACAGGATATTTCTTGGCAATAACAATGGCTTTATTTGCCGGAATTACAACAATTTCAGAATCTTTTTCAATAACGGCTCTAATTTTGCTGGTATCATTTCTAAGTAAGGTCATCATAGACATTACACAGGTTTCCCCGGGTTTAATATAGTAGAGCAACACTTCGTTGCCATTTTTTCCTTCTTGTTTAAAAACTTTTGCCAAACCCGAAACCATAAGCGGTATTACTTTAATATATCCGCCTTGTTTTAGAATTACCGTACCGGCTTTAAAAGTGTGAACGGTACAGATGGTTTCCAATTCAGATTTTAGCTCGGGATTATTAACCAGAAAAGGAAAATAAGTTTCTAATGCTTCGGAAATCATTTCGGGTTTATTTTTTTACCAAAGTAATAAATAATTCCGAATCTTTTCTAGGCGGTATCGAATTATAAGCGGGTTCCATTTTTTTTATATGAAAGTAGGGTTCAAAATAGGGGAGGTATTCCTCTTTACTTCCGCCAAAGGGAGGTTTGTCTTTATTTAATTCAATACAAAAAAGTACGCCCACTAATTTTCCGTTATCAACGAGTAGTTGATGCATTTGTTGGGCATATTTTGGTCTTAGTTTAGGGTCTAAGGCACAAAAAAAGGTTTGTTCTATAATTAAATCAAAAGAGCCTTTAAAGTCAAAAAAATTTTCTAAAATGATGTGGTTTTTTGGAAAAGAAGGGACACGTGATAAAAAATTTTGCAACGCCGTTTTAGAAAAATCAAGAATAAAAACATTTTTAAATCCCTGGCTATGTAGGTATTCGGCTTCATACGAATTGCCGGCTCCGGGGATGAGAATTTTTTGGTTTTTATCTGTAAGTTGATCAATATATTCTTTTAATGGTGTTGACACATAACCAATATCCCACCCTATCGTATTGGTTTTGTAACGAGAATCCCAAAAATTTTTATCTAAAGACATGTTTAATTTACTAAGTTAATTTTTTATGCATTAAAGATATTGATTAACTACCGCTAAAATGTCTTGTGCTTGTACTACACCTGATTGTCGCCAAAGTTGTTTTCCGTTTTTAAACAAAACCAATGTAGGGACGCCTCGTACATTTTGTGCAGCAGCAAGTCGCTGATTTTTATCTACATCAATTTTTAATATTTTCACCCTATCTCCTAAGGTGTCTTTTACTTGTTTTAAAATGGGAGCCATCATTTTACAGGGTCTACACCAATCTGCGTAAAAATCAATTAACACGGGTTTATCACTTTTAATAATTTCTGAAAAACGACTCATAATTACATTATTTTTTTATTTGAATACTCCATATTCCTCGTACTTGATTTTCATCATATCCCGTTGCTTTATCGTTAGGATAGAGATTAGAAAGGAGCTTTAAGGTTTCGGGTTTTATGTTTTTGTTTGGCTTTCCGTGGCATTGTAAACACATTCCGTTGGTAACTATGGGGTAATAAAAATAAACACTGTCTTGAGTTTTTTTAATAATAGGTTGTGGTTTCTCACCTTTTTTAATCACTTCTTTAAATTGGTTTATATACGTTACTTCATCATTATTTGCCTTGTTGTTCGGGTTTCGGTTTTTGTCTGATACGCGTTTGATCTTTGCTTGGTAAACGGTTTGCATGCTATCTGTAAGCGGAATGGCTTTGACATTACAAAAAGTTAGTGCATCAAGAGTACCTTTTTTATTTAGTTGACTTATGAGGTTTTTTCCCAGTTGTTTTTTTGTGCCAAAAGCAATCTCTAAACCTGTTTTATTATAGTCTTTTTGTTCTTGTTTAACAGAAGATGTCTCAGTTTCTTTTGGACTAACTGATTTTTTAATAGAAGTTTCGTTTTTACAACTAAACAACAATCCGATTAAAATAAACAGCCAAATTTTTTTCATCTTTACGTATTATTTTATTGGTTAACCATTCATTCGTTTTGAATCCTTACGAGCAAATAATTTTACTTTTCGTAAAGTTATTGTTTCCAACGTAAAAATCCACCTTTTAGGTCGTAAATTTCTGTAAATCCTAATTTATCGAGTTTTTTTGCTGCATTGTAACTTCTTATTCCTGATCGGCAATAGAGATATACAGGTTTGTTTTTATTCAATTTTTCAATTTCTGTATAAAATTTACTTTTATTGTAGTAATCAATGTTTTTAGCCTTTTTTATGTGCCCGGATAGAAACTCCATAGGTGTTCTTACATCTATGAGTTGTACTTTTTTATCGGAAATAGATTTTTTAAAATCGGGAGTATTTAACCGAGAAATTGCACTTGGTTTTGATGAAAATAGTTTAAAAATAAAACTTAACATAGACATGATTTTTTAATTTGTTTTTAAAAGAAAGGAAGCAGCCGTAATAAATACAAACCACTTCCTTAACTAACTAACCAACCAATAAAAACTAAATATTTTATTGTTTTAATTTTGTTGAACCATTTTTGGTTTTACTATTTCTCCGTCCCAACCCATTATTCCATACATAAGATTATAGGTGTTTTTTATGCCATAACTTTCTAACAAGTAGCAAGCTTGAGCACTTCGACTCCCGCTTCGGCAATAGATATAATAATTTTTGTTTTTGTCTAGTTCTTGTGCTTTTTTCAGGAAAGAGGGAGTATCTAATAAGTTAATTAACATGGCATTAATGTTAATTATACCCTCTTCCCATTCCATTGGAGTTCGAACATCTATTACTACGGCATTTTCATCATTTGCCAGTAAAACTCTCCATTCGTCGTTTGTTATATTTTTCATTTTAATAATTTTTTATAGTGTTGATGGGCAAACATATTCCGTTATAGGAATTCCCACTTCTTTTATTGATTCAAAACCACCATCTACGTCAATAAAGTTATGTATTCCTCTACTTTTTAAAATCGATCCGGCTATCATTGAGCGGTATCCTCCGGCACAGTGAACGTAAAAGATTTGATCTCTAGGAAAATCTTCAATGTGATTTGATAAGGTGCTTAGGCACAAGTGGTTTGCTTTAAGTACATGTTCAGCTTCATATTCAGATTCTTTTCTTACATCGTAAATTACAGGGTTCTCTTCTTCAATTACATTTTTAAAATCCATAGCATAAATTGCTGTCACTTTATCGTAGTCTTTTGAAGCGTTTTTCCAAGCTTCAAACCCACCTATTAAATATCCTTTTATATTATCAAAACCTACTCTAGATAATCTTGTTATTGCCTCGTCTATTCTTCCGTCCGGGGCAACTAGCAAAATGGGTTGTTTTACATCTATAATAAGGGCACCAACCCAAGGGGCGAAATCTCCATCCAATCCTATAAATATAGAACGAGGAATATGACCTTTTGCATAATCGCGTTGGTGTCTAACATCCAGAACAACAGCTCCGGTTTCGTTTGCAACAGCTTCAAATTCGTCTGGGGACAAACCGGTGTTTCCTTTTTTAATTACATCGTCATAGCTTTGATACCCATTTATATTCATCATTACATTAGATGGAAAATATCCGGGTGGTTCTTTAAGCCCATCTAGTAAAACTTCAATAAAATCTTCTTTCGATAAATCTTTATTTAAGGCATAATTTACTTGTTTTTGATGTCCTAAGGTGTCTGTAGTTTCGCTACTCATATTTTTTCCACAGGCAGAACCTGCCCCATGATTAGGATATACAATTAAATCATCACTAAGCGGCATGATTTTATTGCGAAGAGAATCGAACAGATGGGCGGCTAATTTTTCTTGGGTTAAATCTTCTACTACTTTTTGCGCTAAATCGGGTCGTCCCACATCGCCAATAAACAATGTGTCTCCGGTAATAATTCCGTGCTCTTTATTATTTTCATCTATGAGTAAGTAGGTGGTACTCTCCATAGTGTGTCCAGGTGTGTGTATTGCTTTGATTTTATAATCTCCTACTTCAAAAATTTCGTTGTCTTTTGCAATATAAGCATCGTAACCGGGTTTTGCAGTTGGTCCATAAACAATAGTTGCTCCTGTTTTTTTCTGAAGGTCTAAATGCCCACTTACAAAATCTGCGTGAAAGTGCGTTTCAAAAATATATTTAATTTTTGCATCGTCTAATTTTGCCCGATTAATATAAGGTTGCACTTCTCTAAGCGGATCTATAACAGCTGCTACTCCATTACTCTCAATATAATAAGCAGCGTGTGCTAAGCAACCGGTATATATTTGTTCTACTTTCAAGGGTTTAATTAATTTACTTTGCAAATATATGGGTGTTGGTAACGTTTCACAGTAACAATAGTTACAGTAGGTTACAAAAAAAAACGGAGAAAAATACCCCGTTTTTAATTTATTAAAACAAGTTTTATTTTACAACAAAGTCGTTGGGCAAACGTAATCTGTTTTGGGTAAATCGGTTTCTATTAAATCGTTAAATCCACCTCTAATATCAATCACTTTTTCTACACCGTTAGCTTTAAAAATAGATGCAGCGATTAAAGAGCGATACCCACTTGCACAATGTAAATAATATTCTTTATCAGGGTTAATCTCCGCAAAGTTTTGTTTTATGAAATCTAATGGGAAATTTTTAATTCCTTTAATGTGTTGTGACAAGTATTCAGATTCTTTTCTTACGTCCAAGGCTTCTTCTACCTCTCCGGCATTGAATTTCTTTTCAAAACCTGCTGCAGAAATAGAACCAATTTTATCTAAAGAAAAACCATGCGCTATCCAATCTGTAACGCCACCTCCGGCAAGGTAACCTAGCGTGTTGTCAAAACCAATTCTAGAGAAACGGGTAACCGCTTCATGAGCTTTTGCTTCGTCATCTACAATAAAAATTACTTTTTGGTTCACATCTACAATAAGTGCTCCTACCCAAGGGGCAAAACTGCCGTCTAAACCAATCCACCAAGCCCCGGGAATTGTTCCTGTTTCAGAATAGGACTCTTTAGATCGTGTATCAATCACCATAATATCTTTTTGTTCGCTTAAATCTTTAAAAGTAGCCACATCTAAAGGTGTAGTTCCTTTTTTAACGATTTCTTCATAGGTTTTTTCTGTTCCGGTTTTATTGAGTTTTGCATTAAACGGAAAATATTGCGGTGGTGTTTTTAAACCTTCGGTTACTTCCTTAATAAATTCCTCTTTAGTCATATCTGCACGCAATGCATAGTTGGTTTTCTTTTGATTTCCTAATGTATCAAATGTTTCACTACTCATATTTTTTCCACAGGCTGAACCTGCACCATGGTTAGGGTAGATGATGGTATCGTCGGGTAAAGTCATGATTTTGTTTCGCAACGAATCATATAGATAACCTGCCAAATCTGCTTGAGTTAAATCGGATTTTACAGCTAAATCGGGTCTTCCTACATCTCCAATAAACAGGCAATCTCCTGTTAGTACATACGGAGTGTTTCCTTCTTCGTCATAAATTAAATAGGAAGAAGATTCCATGGTATGTCCCGGAGTGTGAAGCAGTTTAATTTTAATGTTTCCTAACGGAAATTCTTCGTTATCTTTTCCTACATAAATATCATATTCTGCTGAAGCATTGGGGCCAAAAACAATTTTTGCTCCTGTTTTTTTAGCCAAATCTACTTGTCCTGAAACAAAATCGGCATGGAAATGAGTTAAGAAGATGTATTTTATCTTCGCTCCGTCTGCTTCAGCCATTTTTAAATAAGGGTCTGTTTCGCGTAAAGGATCTACGATTGCAGCTTCTCCGTTTGACTCAATATAATAAGCCATTTCGGCTAAGCATCCTGTAAATAATTGTTCAATTTTCATAATGTTATTATCTATTTATTAATTTGAAAACCAAATATATAAAACCTCAATATATTAGTTTGTAACATTTGTTACTTAATCGTTAGTCTGCTTTATATACTCTTTAAACTTCATTTTTTTAGGTTTTTCCATACAGTTATTTTTATAACAATCTACTGCTTCTTGAATACTCATAAAGCAATTATCGTCTCCAATTTTATGTATAAGTCCGGATTTTTTAAGTGTATCTCTCACCGGTCCTTTTAAGCCGGTAAAAACAATGTCTACATTTTTGTTGTTAAAATAATTTATTATTTCGTCTAATGCATAAATTGCACTACTATCTAAATTGTTTAAACTTTCACCGTCAATGATTAATAATTTAAGTTTGTCTCCTTTATATTCAGCAAATTCTTGCAATTTATCTTTAAAATAAGTAGTGTTGGCAAAATGAAGTTGGGCATCAAATCGTACAATCAAAATATCCTCATCTATTAGTACATTTTTAAATCGTTTTCGGTTTCGGTAAAAATGCGTTCCCGGCACTTGCCCGAGAATGGCAACGTGAGGCTTTGTGGTTTTATAAATTAACATTCCTATTGATAGAATTACACCTGTAATGATTCCTTCTTTGATTCCAATTGTAGCAGTAACAATGAGTGTGCTGTTTAGAATAATTAAATCTCTTTTAGAATAATTAAGTAATTGTTTAGGCACTCTAAAATCTAACAAACCAAATACAGCCACCATAATTATTGCCGCTAAAACAGCTTTGGGTAAATAGTAGAATAAAGGGGTTAAAAACATGAGTGTGAGTCCTAAGATAATAGAAGAAATTACACCAAATAACGGTGTGTTTGCCCCTTCTTGATCGCTAACTGCTGTTCTTGAAAAACCTCCAGTTCCGGGATAGGTTTGAAAGAAAGAACCTATAAAATTGCTCATACCCAAGGCTATTAATTCTTGATTGGGTATTACTTTGTAATTGTTGTGTTTTACTTCAATTGCTTTTGCAACCGAAATGGCTTCAAGAAAAGCGATAAATGCAAGTGTTAATGAAATAGGAAATAGTTTTATCATTACTTCTTTATCAAAAACCGGCATTTTAAACTCTGGTAATCCCTTGGGGATTTCTCCCACAATTTTAACGCTGTATTGCTCCAGATGGAATAATTTTACTATTACAATCCCCAGAACTACTACAACCAAAGCTGCGGGGATTTTTTTTAAATATTTTTTAAACAATACAATGGTAATAATAGAGCCTATTCCTATAGTGGCAGTTATCCAGTTTATTTCTTTTAGATGTGAAACAGCTTCAATCACTAAATTTTGTATTTTATTATTTCTGTGAATATTAATTCCTAATAAATGCTTTAATTGGTTAAGCCCGATAATTAAGGAAGCAGCAGATGTAAACCCACTTATAACGGGTTTTGATAAAAAATTAACCAAAAAGCCCAGATGCAATACTCCAAAAAGTATTTGAAAAATACCCATCATGGTAGCTAAGAGAATAGCAAACTCAATAAAGTTTTCAGTACCAATGTCTGCTAGTGTTGCCACCCCTGTAGCTACAATTAAGGAGTCCATCGCTACAGGACCTACTGCTAATTGTCTTGAAGTTCCAAAAAAAGCATAAACCAATGGCGGAATCATAGCAGTGTATAAACCGTAGATTGGAGGTAGTCCTGCAATCATTGCATAGGCAATACCCTGTGGGATAAGCATTATACCAACGGTTAATCCGGCATTTAAATCGCCTTTAAGCCATTTTTTTTTATAGTTAGGCAGCCAATCTAAAATTGGAAAAAATTGTTTTATATTCATATAGGGCTGTTTATTAAAGTGGTGCAAAGATAGTGTCAATTTGCACTATTAGTTAGTAACTTTAGTTACTTAGCTTTAATGCACTCTTTAAAAACGGGTGTTTTGCAAGAATCTTCAAACTTGCTGTGTATTGTTTCGATGGCGGTTTTTTTATCTGTAAAAAAATGATCTTTTCCTATTTTATCTAAAAACTCACCTTTGCTTAACACCTTTTGACTTACTTTTTTCATTCCAACAAAATACACATCGCCACCCCGTTCACGCCATTTCGTTACTTCACTGGTAAGCCACTCGGCTCCTGCTAAATCTATAAAATTAATTCCGCTCGCAATAATTAGTAGGGTTTTAACTTCATTTCCTTCATATAATTTAATAAAGAAATTAGAAATGGTTTCAATCGCCCCGAAATAAATAGAGCCATCAACTCTAATTATTTTTAACTGTGAACAGGATTTGGCTTCTTTATCTCTAATAATATTAATTAATCTCTTTTCTTTATTTATTCCCAGAACTGCAATATTTGGTTTTGATGTTTTTTCTAAATAAAAGAATAATGCCATAAATATTCCTGCTACTAATGCTTCTTCCAGTTCTAAAAACAAGGTGCCTATGAGTGTTACAGCAAAAACAATAACCTCTCTTCTACTTGCTTTAAAAATGGTTTTAATATGCTTAAAATCTATTAAATTATACCCAACCAATAAAATAATGCCTCCCATAGCGGGTTTTGGTAAAAAGGAAGCATAATCGGCAAATAATAATACAACCAACATAAGTCCTAATGCCGAAATTATTGCCGACATTGGTGTTTTTGCGCCGGCTTGGTAATTAATGCTCGATCTTGTAAATGAAGCTGAACTCGTATAACACGAGAAAAAACTGGAAACAACATTAGATATTCCTTGAGATACAAACTCTTGGTTGGTATTTAGTTTTTGATGTGTGTTGAGCGCTATTGAGCGTGAGATTGCCACTGCTTCTACCAATCCTAAAATAGCTAAGATAAACGCACCGTTTGATAACATTTTCATGTTTTGCCAATTAAAGTTTGGAGGGTTAAATGGAGGCAAATTTGAAGGAATTTTACCCACCGTTTCAATACCATGATTCACACCACCTAACCAAACTGCAATAAAACTACCTAGTATCATTGCAACTAACATATACAATTTCGATATTTTTTTTATTTTTCTTATCAACAATGCAATTAAAAGGGTTAAAATTGCCACTGTAAAAGCATACCAGTTAGTTTCTTGAATATGCTGAATGATGTATTCAATTATTTTATAAAAAGAAGAACCCTGCGGAACTTTAATTCCAAAAATATGTTTTAATTGTTTAAAAGCTATTAATATTCCGGCTCCTGCCGAAAAACCAATAATCACAGAATTAGAAACAAAGTTTACCAGTTTTCCCATTTTTACAACTCCCATAAACAGTTTAATAACTCCTGCCATAAATGAAAGTAAAATGGCAAGCGAAACAAAGGCTTCTATATCTGAACTTGGAGTTACAAACTTGCTTATAATGGCATATAAAACAATAGAGCTGGTGGTTGTAGGTCCCGAAACCAAATGATAAGAAGAACCGAAGATTGCCGCTATAACCGGAGTGAGCATAGCAGTATAAAAACCATAAATAGGAGGCATTCCGGCAATCATGGCAAAAGCAACCGCTTGAGGTATAACGATAATAGTACCTGTTATTCCGGCAATTAAATCGTACTTCCAGTATTGTTTTGCTAGAGGTAACCAAGTAAGGAATGGAAATATTTTATGTAACATTTACTACTAATATTATCTGTTTAATTCACACCGTGACTCAAAGTCACGGTGTGAATAATAAGAAAGACTCAAAGTCACGGTGTGAATAAAAGAAAGACTCAAAGTCACGGTGTGAATTATTTTTGTTTAACATTTTAATGTATAATCAATATACTCAAAAGCAACATTCTTATTTATAAGTCTTCCTTCTCTAATTCCTGCATAATCTCTAGCTGATGAAAACTCATAATCTGTTTCTTTTGTAACTAATTTTGCTTTAACTGGATTTTGATGAATATAATTAAAACAAACTTGTGGGTATTGTTTATTAGCGTTTTTAACATTAATAAACGTTACTCCGTTTTTAATAAAAAAATTAGGTGTAAGCCCGTTTGGACAATTAAGGCATTCTGCTTTAGTTTTTTCTCTGAATAATTTTCCGGTAAACTTTTCTTGTTTATTAATTGCTCTTGTGTAAGAGCGGAGCATTATACCTATTGAATCATTTATTGTTCGTCGCTTACTCACACCGTGATTTTGATTCACGGTGTGAGTGTTTGTAATATCAATTTCTGTCTCAAGAACACATATCATTAAATGAAAATGATTTGGCATTAAACACCAAGCAAGAATATCTGCATAAGGTTTTAAATGTGTATTTATTTTTTTTAGGAAGAAAAGGTAATTATCTTTTTTGAAAAAAATCTTTCGTCGATTATTTCCTTGATTGTAAATATGATACAAGTATCCCTTTTTTAATATCATTTTATAATTATTTGGTTTATTCTCACCTCTATTCACACCGTGACTTTGAGTCACGGTGTGAATTAAAAAGTTAAGGTATGAATTAGCATTACTTTTATTTCTTATTTATATAATACGTTGACTTATCTGGAGTAAAAGCTCGTTTAAACCAAAGAGGTCTTCTTAACCCATCAGGTCCCGGAGCCGGGCGTGTCATTGCAAGCCATTCTTTATAAACTTGGTGGGATTTATTAGTATCTACAAAAATATCTCCGTATTTTTCACCTTCTTTTGGTTTTTCAATTCGTACTCGTTGATGCCAACAGTGCATTCCACTAATAGGATCTGGATGTACGGCGTGGGTAATGTTTTGGTGTACACCTCCATCTTTCCAGAATATTCGTTTGGAGTCTTTATCGTCAGATTCAAAGGGTTTTATTCCTGAAATGGTATTCATTTTCCAACCGCCTTTTCCGTCTCCTTCAATATTTACGGTATTGGTTGCCCAACGATTTCCTATTTTGTCTTGTGGTCTTCGCCATCTTCCTATATGGTGCGAACAAGCTACCACTCCGGGTTTCATTCCTTGCGTTACCCAAACTTTATCTATAAAATATCC
>WFXA01000151.1 GCA_015490835.1 Flavobacteriaceae bacterium
ATCTCTTATCTATATATGTTCTTTCAGATAATTTTATATATTTGAAAAAAAAATTAAAAAATGAAAAAATACTCTTATTTTCTTATCCTATTTTTTTCAATTCTTATTGTTTCGTGTGATAATGAAAATGATTATACTCCAATTGAAGATAATAATTATCCCGTTGCAGAGTTTTTGCCAAAACTGTCTGAATTAAAGATGTTTAAAGGTGATTTGGCAAACTTAGAACCGGCAGATAATGTAGAAATATACAGTCTAAACACACCGTTATTTACAGATTATGCTCAAAAATTAAGGTTTATTTCTATTCCGGAAGGAAAAAGCATGACATATACCGATGGAGGTCTTCCGATTTTTCCGGACAATACAATCATTACCAAAACATTTTATTATTATGCAGATGAGAGAGACCCGTCGTTGGGAAAAACCATTATTGAAACAAGAACTTTAATTAAAAAAAGTGGCGTTTGGAATATAGGTAATTATGTTTGGAATGAAGACAACACCGAAGCATTTTTAGATGATGAATCACATGCGCTAACCATAAACTGGATTGATAGCAACGGTACCGATAAAACGGTTGACTATGTTATTCCTACTTATTTAAATTGTGTTACTTGTCATCAAAACAACGGTGCGCGAATGCCAATAGGACCTAAGATAAGAAACTTAAACGGTGTACATAATGGAATAAATCAATTACAAGACTTTATAGACAAAGGTCTTATTACCGGAGCGCCTGCGGTAAGCGATATTGAAAAACTTCCGGTTTGGGATGATACTTCACAATACTCATTAGACGAAAGAGCAAGAGCCTACTTAGACGTTAATTGCGCTCATTGTCATCAACCCGGCGGTTTTTGGAATTTGTCTTTTGGGGATTCATTTGAATTGCGGTATGAAACTCCTTTTGACGATACCAATATATATCCCAGAAGAAATGTGATTGTTTCGAGAATGCAATCGGAAATAGAGGGCTACGCAATGCCTTTTATAGGTACTTCATTAATCCATTCTGAAGGAGTTGCGCTAATAGAAGAATATGTAGAGTCTCTTGATTAGATATAAGAGTTTGTAATTTTAAATTAACATAACGCTTCAAGTTACACGATTCTTAAGCTCTTGTAATGTATCTCTTAACCGTGCCGCTTTTATAAAATCTAATTCTTTAGCAGCTTGTTCCATTTCTTTTCGGGTTTTTCGAATTCGTTTTTCCAGTTCGGGTTTAGAGAGATATTCGACTTGCGGTTCTGCAGCCAAGTTGTTTAATTTTTCAAAAGTATATTGGCTTTCTTTGGCTTTAGTTAAGGCATTTTCCAAAGATTTTTTGATTGCGGCGGGTGTAATATTGTGTTTTAAATTATAGGCAATTTGTTTTTCTCTTCTGTAGTTGGTCGCATCGATGGTTGCTTGCATACTTTTGGTGATTTTGTCGGCATACATAATTGCTTTTCCGTTAAGGTTACGCGCAGCTCTACCAACTGTCTGAGTAAGCGACCGCGTACTGCGTAAAAAACCTTCTTTATCTGCGTCTAATATAGCTACTAACGACACTTCGGGTAAATCTAATCCTTCTCTTAAAAGGTTAACTCCCACCAAAACATCAAACAAGCCCAGACGCAAATCGTGCATAATTTCCACTCGTTCTAAGGTGTCCACATCGCTGTGAATGTATCTGCAACGTACTTGTATCCGGGTGAGGTATTTGGTAAGTTCTTCTGCCATTCGTTTGGTAAGTGTGGTAACTAAAACACGTTCGTCTTTTTCTACTCGCAGTTGTATTTCTTCAAGCAAATCGTCTATCTGGTTTAAACTTGGGCGCACTTCAATAGGCGGATCCAACAATCCGGTAGGACGAATAATTTGTTCTACATACACGCCTCCGCATTTTTCCAATTCATAATCTGCCGGAGTTGCACTGATGTATATTACTTGATTTTGCATCGACTCAAATTCATCAAACTTTAACGGGCGATTGTCCATTGCTGCCGGAAGCCGGAAACCGTATTCTACAAGGTTTTCTTTTCGAGAGCGATCGCCTCCGTACATTGCAGAAACTTGAGGTATTGAAACGTGACTTTCGTCAACCACCATTAAATAATCATCGGGGAAAAAATCTAACAAACAAAAAGGACGTGTGCCGGGTTTTCGTTTATCGAGATATCGAGAATAATTTTCAATTCCGCTGCAATAGCCCAGTTCACGTATCATTTCCAAATCAAAATTGGTGCGTTCTTCCAGTCGTTTTGCTTCAAGGTGTTTACCTATTTCTTTAAAATAAGCTATTTGTTTTACCAAATCGTCTTGGATTTCCTTAATGGCTTCTTGTAAAATGTCGGGTGAGGTTACAAACATATTAGCCGGATAAATGGTAAGCCGATCGTAGGTTTCGATTATTTCGTTAGTTTGTGCTTTAAACACTTCAATTTCTTCTATTTCATCGCCAAAAAAATGAATTCGATACGGGTCGTCTGCATAACTTGGAAAAACAGAAACGGTGTCTCCTTTAATTCTAAAATTTCCGTGATGAAAATTGGCTTCGGTTCGAGAGTACAGACTTTGTACCAAACGGTGTAATAATTTGGTTCTGGAAATAATTTGCCCTACTTCCAAATCAATTACATTTTTTTTAAACTCGGTTGGATTCCCAATACCATATAAACACGATACCGATGCAACTACAATGATATCTCGCCGCCCCGAAAGTAAAGAAGATGTTGTGCTTAGTCGCATTTTTTCGATTTCTTCATTAATCGATAAATCTTTTTCGATATACACACCACTTGTAGGAATATAGGCTTCAGGCTGGTAATAATCGTAATACGAAACAAAATATTCTACAGCATTATTGGGAAAAAATTGCTTAAACTCCGAGTATAACTGAGCTGCCAATGTTTTATTATGCGCCAAAACCAAGGTAGGTCGTTCTACTTTTTGTACAACATTTGCTACCGTAAATGTTTTTCCGCTTCCGGTTACTCCTAATAAAGTTTGATATTTTTCACCGGAAAGCACTCCTTTTATCAATTGATTTATGGCTTGGGGTTGGTCGCCGGTGGGTTTAAAATCTGATACTAATTTAAACTTCATTGTAGTTTGGTTCCTAACGGCAAAGATAACAAAAAGCAAGGTTATCGACTTTAGTGAAAAGAGAATAAACCAAGGCTTAGCAAAAAAGTGATTAACCTTTCTGTTCTTTATTAAAATAGACTAGATAATAATACATTTGTTTTTCTTCGTCCCAGCCCTTCTCTACAAAACGTTCGGCACTTTCGGGATTAATAAAATCGAGTTTAATTTGAATATTAGTATCCAGATTTATCACATTTTTAATCTTTTTTCTGGCTGCAGTTACAGCAGTATTGGCAATAGGAAACGTGGTAAGGTCTTCGATTTTATAACGTGGTGCACGCTCTTCTTTATAGTGTTTAAATTCGGGAATAAGTGCCGGATTTTCGATTACTTCATTAAGAAATTCGTTTTCTTCAAACTCATCATTTTTGGCAAAATGATTTACAGCACGATTCATAAACAGTACTTCTTCTTTTTTATCTTCGGCCGGAAGTACTACATTTTTAGCAAAATCTTGGCAAAATTTTAAGTAGTTTTTTGTAAAAAAAATCTCGTCTGCAAATACTTCCACACCTAAAAAAGATTCTAACCAATAGCGCGTATCATAGCGGTTACTGTCAATAGATAGAATTTTATATCCTTCTTCTTTTTGTATATTAAATATCAGGCAACCTTTATCGAGTTTACTTAAATTAACGCCACTTTGTAAAAAGGCTTCCAGTTGGTTTTCTTTTTCAGTAAATTGAAGAAATTCTTGTTTGATTTCCGATTTAAAAATACCCAAAACAGCTACTTTTTCATTATCTACCTGAATGTTTTCAAAATGCACTACATATACTTCGCCTCCTTTTATGTGAGGATGCGTGGATTGATTGTATAAATGCGTAGTGATTTCGCTACTTATTTTATGTGTTTCTTCGGGATTTAAAAAAACTTTTGAAGCCAATTGGTACATGGTATGAAATTCCAAATCGGTATCATGGTGGAATTTATAATAATTTTCTTCTTTTTCTCTAAAGGGTTTTAAAAAATACTCTTTTAGCAATGGTGTTAATTCATCGTCGGGGTTAAAAGCTTTTTCTGAAAGTACTATCGGTTCGTTGTTGCTTTTGTTTCCTACTTTATGAATAGTAATTGAAGTAATATGTGCGCCATAAAGATTTATCATCGTATTATTTTTCTGAAAATTAGTATTTAAGTGATTTAAGCTTTTACATTAAAAAGATGCCAAAAATACAGTAATAAATTGAAGTAATTCTGTACTTTATAAGTAAGTTATTAAAAACTTTTAATTGATATTTACATTCCAAAATAGTTTTAATGTAACCATTTGATTTAGAAACCTAATTCCCTTTCAATCTCTTCCATTTCAATTATATCACCGGCTTCGAGGATGGTTGGTACGACAACTAATTCATCAGGAATAGCATCTAAAGAAACGCTATTGGTAACCAATACAAACGATTTTTTATTGGCTCGATGCATATTCGATACCGGAAGAAACTGTAGCAATTCTTCAGGCGAAATTGAATCGTATTTTAGTAAATCTACCACTATATTTATAGTACTGAATTTTTGAGGAATTTTTTTGTTTAAATAAGATGCAAAGTCTGAAAAATCATTTTTTTCATCTTTTAATATGTGATATGTTTCTTCTTTTTTAATGATCATCGTGTTTCATTTTTGAAGCTAAAAGATACAAAACCGCCATACGTATGGCAACACCGTTTTCTACTTGATTTAAAATAATTGCCTGCTTGCTATCTGCTACATCACTTGTTATCTCTACGCCTCTATTTATGGGTCCGGGGTGCATGACTACAATTTCTTTATCTAACGAATCTAAGAGTGCTTTATTTAAGCCAAACTGCTGGGTGTATTCTCTGGTAGTTGGAAAATAACTTATTTCCATCCGTTCGTTCTGAACGCGTAACATATTAGCTACATCGCACCAGTTTAAGGCTTTCTTTAAATTTGTTTCTACCCGCACTCCTAATTCACCTATGTATTTAGGAAGAAGTGTTTTGGGTCCGCAAACCATTACTTCGGCTCCTAATTTTTGAAGTGCAAATATATTAGAAAGTGCCACTCTAGAATGTAATATATCGCCTACAATTACCACTTTTATACCTGCTACATCGCCTAATTTTTCTCTAATAGAATAGCAATCCAGTAATGCCTGTGTGGGATGCTCGTGTGCGCCGTCGCCGGCATTAATAATACTGGCGTTTACGTGTTTTGATAGAAATATTCCTGCTCCGGGGTTCGGGTGACGCATTACAACCATATCTACTTTCATAGATAAGATATTGTTAACCGTATCTACTAAGGTTTCGCCTTTTTTAACCGAAGATGAAGCAGCTGAAAAATTAATAACATCTGCCGAAAGTCTTTTTTCGGCAAGTTCAAAAGAGAGTCGTGTGCGAGTACTATTTTCAAAAAAAAGATTGGCAATGGTAATATCTCGAAGCGAGGGAACTTTTTTAATAGAGCGATTGATTATTTCTTTAAAATGGTCTGCTGTTTCAAAGATAAGTTTTACATCCTTTTCTGTAATGTATTTAATACCTAATAAGTGATTTACACTTAATTCGCTCATAGTTTTTATTTTGTTTTTACTAAATATACAACATCTTCATTGTAATTTTCTTTCCAACATACTTTTACTTTTTCACCGTTTATAGCATCTACTTGTCTTCCTCTGTAATCGGGTTGAATGGGTAAATGCCTGCTAAAACGTCTATCGATGAATGTGAGTAATTCTATTTCCATAGGTCTTCCAAAAGATTGTATTGCGGTTAATGCCGCACGAATACTTCTTCCGGTATAAAGCACATCGTCTATAAAAACTACTTTTTTATTTTCAACAACAAAGTTTATTTGTGTACTGCTAGCTTCTAAGGGTTTTTCGCTTCGTCTAAAATCGTCTCTAAAAAACGTAATATCTAAATACCCTAATTTAATGTCTTTAATTTGGTAGTCACTTTTTAAAAGTTGTGCCAGTCTGTCTGCCAAATAAACACCTCTGGGTTGCAACCCAATTAATACGGTATTGTTAAAATCGTCATGATTTTCGATTAATTGACAAGCCAAACGGTGTAATGCAATTTCAACTTCTTTTGCATTGAGTAACACTTTTTGGCTCATAAGGAAAGTTTCAAACGTTTGTTCAAAGGGCAAAAGTAGTATTTTTTTTTCAATAAAAAAGCCCTTTGCAAAATAACAAAGGGCTTATACTATGATATGAGGATGGATTTATTATTTTCCGTCCATCTTATCTTTCAATTCTTGTAATTTTTGATTGGCATCACCAAGTGTTGGTTTTGCTTCTTCAATAGCTTTGGCTTGTTTTTTAGCTGCTGCTTTTACAATTTTTGCTTCTTCTTCTTTATGGATTACCATATGCGAAGCCACCACTTTTTTGAATTCTTTATTAAATTCAATTATTTGGAATTCGGCTTCTTCTCCTTTTTTAAGTTTGGTGCCGTCTTCTTTTTCAAGGTGACGTGTAGGTACAAAAGCAGTTATGTCGTCATTAAATACAACAGTGGCTCCTTTATCTACAATCTCTGCAATAGTTGAAGTGTGTTTTGTTCCTACTGCAAATTCATCTTGATATTTATCCCAAGGGTTTTCGGTTGTTTGTTTGTGACCTAAACTTAGCTTACGTCCTTCAACATCAAGTTCAAGAACCACTACATCTAGCTCATCACCAACATTGCAGAACTCGCTCGGGTGTTTTATTTTTTTAGTCCAAGAAAGGTCGCTAATATAAATTAAACCGTCTATTCCTTCTTCTAATTCTACAAAAACACCGAAGTTAGTAAAGTTACGTACAATTCCTTTGTGTTTAGAACCAACAGGATATTTTTTAGTAATATCTGTCCAAGGATCAGGAGTAAGCTGTTTAATACCGAGAGATATTTTTCTTTCTTCTTGATCTATTGTTAAAACAATAGCTTCAACTTCATCGCCTACTTTTACAAAATCTTGCGCACTTCTTAAATGAGTAGACCAAGACATTTCACTTACGTGAATAAGACCTTCTACACCGTCGGCAACTTCAATAAACGCTCCATAATCGGCAATTACAACTACTTTTCCTTTTACTTTATCACCAACTTTAAGTTTATCGCCTAGTGCTTCCCAAGGATGTTCAGTTAATTGTTTAAGTCCTAACTGAATACGTGTTTTCCCTTCATCAAAATCTAAGATTACCACATTTAATTTTTGATCTAATTCTACAATTTCGTTCGGGTGGTTAATTCGAGACCAAGAAAGGTCTGTGATATGAATTAAACCGTCAACGCCTCCAAGATCAACAAATACACCATACGAAGTAATGTTTTTAACAACTCCTTCAAGTACTTGTCCTTTTTCAAGCTGACCAATAATTTCTTTCTTTTGTTCTTCAATATCTGCTTCGATAAGTGCTTTGTGCGAAACAACAACGTTTTTAAACTCGTGATTAATCTTAACTACTTTAAATTCCATTGTTTTTCCTACATACATATCGTAATCACGAATAGGCTTCACATCGATTTGCGAACCGGGTAAGAATGCTTCTATACCAAATACATCTACAATCATACCTCCTTTGGTGCGACATTTTACGTATCCGTTAACAATAGTACCCTCTTCGTGAGCTTTATTTACTCGTTCCCAAGCCTTAATTACACGTGCTTTACGATGCGATAACACCAATTGCCCTGTTGCATCTTCGCGAACATCGATAAGTACTTCTACCTTATCTCCTACTTTTAAATCGGGGTTGTATCGAAATTCATTAAGTGATACAACACCTTCAGATTTAGCATTGATGTCAATTATTACATCTCGATCGGTAATGCGTACTACGACACCTTCTACTACTTCGTTATCAAGCGTATCTACAAAATTCTCTTCAACAAGTTTTTCAAATTCTTCTAATTTTCCTTCATCTACTGCTTCGATACCTTCTTGGTAGTTCTCCCAGTTAAATTCTTTTAAGAATTTTTCGGGATCTCTTTCTTTTAACGAAAGTTCTTTTTCCGGTTGCGCTACCGCAACTTCTTGTACTTTTTCAACAGCAACCTCTTTTTCTTTAGTTTCGGGTGCTTTTGTTTGTTTTTCTTCAGCCATATGCTAAAATTACATTTTTAAGAGCAAGCTCTTAAAATGGTTTTGTTTGTATTCTGCGAATTTTCAAGAATTTAAGTGACTCGTTCACAGAAGGATTTGTTATGTTTTTTTATAATTTCCTTTTATTCTTGATACGTCACTAAAAGGAGGGCGCAAAATTACGTCTTATTTTTTGATTTTCAAAGGGTTTTTATTTCCAGTTTTACAAGACAGGCTATTTGGTATAGAGATTAAGGATTGATGACTTCTTTGAATATGGATTTATTTGATTGATGATTGATAATTTTATCAACTCAAAAACTCACACGACTGAAGACTGCCTACTGAAGACTGCCTACTGGAAATTGAGTATTTATCCTTCGCTTCTTTGCCGAGGCTAAAAATCAATTTGTATCTTTGCAAAAAGAAAGAACACTATGCTAAAAGCCGGAGTAATAGGTGCCGGACACCTGGGGAAAATTCATTTAAAACTTCTTAACGCCTCTCATAAGTACGAATTAATGGGATTTTATGATGCAAACCCTAACGTTGCACAACAAATAGAAGACCAGTTTGGTTACCGAAAATTTTCTTCAATAAATGCATTAATCGATGCTTGCGATGTGGTAGATGTAGTAACTCCAACAAGTTATCATTTTGAAACCGGAAAAAAAGTATTGGAAGCCGGAAAACATCTCTTTATTGAAAAACCCATCACACAATCTGTTGAAGAAGCCAAAATATTAAGAGATTTGGCTAAAGAGAATGGACTCAGAGGTCAAGTAGGACACGTAGAACGTTTTAATCCAGCCTTTATTGCGGTAAAAGATAAAATAGAAAACCCAATGTTTATTGAATCGCATCGATTAGCCGAATTTAATCCCCGTGGTACCGATGTTCCTGTTGTTTTAGATTTAATGATTCATGATATAGACATTATTTTAAGCATTGTAAAATCTCCTGTTAAAAAAGTAAGTTCCAGTGGCGTTTCGGTATTGAGTAAAACACCCGATATTGCTAATGCTCGCATTGAGTTTGAAAACGGTTGTGTAGCCAATTTAACTGCTAGTAGAATATCGATGAAGAACATGAGAAAAACTCGTTTTTTTCAAAAAAACGCTTACATTTCGGTAGATTTCTTAGAAAAAAAATGCGAAGTAGTAAAAATGAAAGACGCTCCTAAAAATCCGGACGATTTTGCTATGATACTCACCAATGCAGAAGGCGAAAAAAAACAAATCTATTTTGACAACCCTTCGGTAGCAGATACGAATGCTATTTTAGACGAATTAAATACCTTTGCAGAAGCAATTGAAAATAATACAACACCCATTGTAAGTCTTAAGCAAGGTACAGAAGCCTTGCGAGTAGCTATGATGGTAATTAAAAATTTTAAAGAATTATAACTAAAGTTTAACCAATAAAAACCGTTAAAGACGGATTAACTAATATGAAAAACATCGCTGTAATTGGAGCCGGAACTATGGGTAACGGAATTGCCCACGTTTTTGCACAAAACGATTATCGAGTACAATTAATAGATATTTCCCAAAACTCGTTAGATAAAGCCATTGCTACCATTTCTAAAAATTTAGACAGAATGGTTTCTAAAGAAAAAATAACAGAAGAGTACAAACAGCGTACCCTAGACAATATTACTACGTTTACTAATATGGAAGAAGGGGTAGAATATGCCAGCCTTGTTGTAGAAGCTGCAACCGAAAATCTTGATTTAAAATTAAAAATTTTTAGAGATTTAGACACTTTCTGTCCGGAAGACACACTACTTGCAACCAACACTTCCTCTATTTCTATTACTCAAATTGCAGCTGTAACTTCACGTCCGGAACGTGTTATCGGAATGCATTTTATGAATCCGGTTCCTATTATGAAATTAGTAGAAATCATTAAAGGATATAACACCAGCATCGAAACATACAATACCGTTAAGGAAATTTCTGAAAAACTAAATAAAATTCCTGTAGAAGTAAATGATTATCCCGGATTTGTAGCCAATCGTATTTTGATGCCTATGATTAACGAAGCCATTGAAACTCTTTACAACGGAGTAGCTGGTGTTAAAGAAATAGATACGGTGATGAAATTGGGAATGGCGCATCCTATGGGACCACTTCAATTAGCCGATTTTATTGGACTTGATGTATGTCTTTCTATTTTAAATGTTATGTACAACGGATTTAAAAATCCGAAATATGCCCCCTGCCCTCTTTTGGTTAATATGGTTACTGCCGATAAACTTGGTATAAAAAGCGGGGAAGGATTTTATGATTATTCAGAAAGTAGAAAAGCCGAAAAAGTGGCAACTATGTTTGCAAAATAATTATGACTGCAACCAAACCCTTTACCCAAAGTCCAAAAACTTATTTTGGCATTTTGCTAAAAACCCGTTTTCAAAAAAGAGGTTGGTTTTTTATTTTACTATTTGCACTTGCACTATTGCATTTGTACTGGTATTTTAATAGTGATACGTACGGGAATCTGGTTTGGGCTTTTATTTGCGTTGTGATATTGTTAGGCATAGTAGTTTATTTATATCAATTTGCTCACGCTCAATCGAATCAAGAATTTTTAAGTGAAAAACAATTGTTTTTTGATTCTGAAAAAATGAAAATTGTAGATGCAAAAGGAAATGAGGGAATCATTCCGTATGATAACATTTTGTTTACTAAAGAAACCTCACACTATTGGCTACTATATATAGATAGAACACAATTTTTTTACATTCCGAAAAGCATTTTTAACACACCCGAAGATTTTCAACTTTTTCAAAACTATTTAAACTCTTAGAATTGGCAACCATTATTCCATTTAGAGCAGTACGACCTACTCGCGACAAAGTAAGTTTGGTAACATCAATGTCGTACGACACCTATGAACCCTCGGCGCGAGATGCTCGAATGGGAGTAAATCCGTATACTTTTTTGCATATTATCAATCCGGGATTTAAATACCACAAAGAAATTTCGGGACAGCAACGATATACGTTAGTAAAAAACCGATACTTAGAATTTAAAGAAGACCATATTTTTACACAAGATGAAAAGCCTTGTTTCTATATTTACAAAAAAATCAATCGCGACAAAGAGGAATTTACCGGAATTTTTGCAGGTACATCTGCTTGGGATTACGAGAAAGATTACATAAAAAAACACGAAGAAACGCTACATCATAAAGAAACACTCTTTAAAGAGTACCTTAAAACAGTAGGGTTTAATGCCGAGCCGGTTTTACTCACCTTTAAAGATCATCCCGAACTCTTAAAAATTATAAAAAAAGTAACCAAAAAAAGACCCGAATACGAGTTTACAACTACCTACAAAGACACACACTATCTTTGGGTAGTTGACAAGGATAAACTCATAGAAAAAATTTCGGGAATTTTTAAAGAAATAAACACACTTTATATTGCAGATGGGCATCACCGTTCAGCATCGTCTAATCTACTTGCCAAAGAACTTAAAGAACAAAACCCCAATCATACCGGTGATGAACCGTATAACTATTTTATGAGTTTGCTCATTCCTGAAAGCAATTTAAAAATTTTTGAGTTCAACCGGTTGGTAAAAGATTTAAACGGATTAAGTAAAGAGGAGTTTCTTATTGCACTAGATCAAAATTTTAGAATAGAAACACTAGGTAAAAATTATTCTCCAGTGAGAGAAAAACATCAATTTTCTATGTATCTCGATGGTGAATTTTACCATTTATTTTTACGAAAAACCAATTACACTATTTCCAACGCTCTTGAAGCACTTGATACACAAATTTTGTATCAAACCATCCTAAAACCCATATTAGGAATCCACGATGCTCGTAATTGTGAAAGGCTAAATTACATTCACGGAAAGCATGACTTTGTTACCGTAACACATCAAATAGATTGTGGTAATTATGCGGTTTGTTTTAGAATGCTTCCCATAACTGTTGAAGAACTAAAAGACGTTGCCAATCAAGGACTTAAAATGCCTCCAAAAAGCACATACATTCAACCTAAACTGTTAAGCGGATTAACCATTTATGAGTTTTAGATTTATGAGAATTTCAACAAACATCTTGAAAATAAAGGAAACCCTTCCCAAAGAAGTAACCTTAGTTGCGGTTTCCAAAACCAAACCCGTAAGTGATATTCTTGAAGTGTACCAAACCGGACATCGTGATTTTGGAGAAAACAAAGTACAAGAATTGGTAGCAAAACAGCAAGATTTACCCAAAGACATTCGCTGGCATATGATTGGGCATTTACAACGTAATAAAGTTAAGTATATCGCTCCTTTTATCCATCTTATTCACGCTGTAGATAGTCTTCGATTACTCAAAGAAATTAATAAACAAGCATTAAAAAATAACCGAATCATTCATTGCCTGTTACAAATTAAAATTGCCAGTGAAGAAACAAAATTCGGGTTAACCCAAAACGAAGTAGCTGCCCTTCTATCTTCAGAAGAATTAAAAACACTACATAACATTCGTATTATAGGTCTTATGGGAATGGCTACATTTACAAAAGATACAAAACAGATAGAAAGTGAATTCTGTCGATTAAAAGCAATTTTTGATAATCTAAAACACATAACTTTTGAAAATTGTTCGTTACAAGAACTTTCTATGGGAATGAGTAACGACTACCCTATTGCGGTATCCTGCGGGAGTACAATGGTGCGTATAGGAAGTTCTATTTTTGGTGCAAGGGCTTGTAGTCTTGAGTAGGCAGTACTCAGTAGGTAGTATTCAGTAGGCAGTTGGTAGTGGGCGTGAGGTAAAAAAAATCGAAATCATCAATCATCAATAAGAATAATTTTCAAACCAATCTCGTCCTATATAAATTTTAGGACAAAACAAAAGTATTGATTTTATTACAATCCTTCTTAAAAGTTTGCTAAATATAAAATAGAACTCCCAGTTTTGGTAAATCCGGTGGTTTTCCTGCCCGTCGGGAAAGCGGATATTTTAAAAAAAAAGGTTCGTCTATCCATTTTTGGAGGTCAATTTTCACAAAAAGGTTTATTCTAAGAAAAGCTACCAAATTCGATAAATACCAATTGTATTTGTTTTGCAACTCAAATATATTTGAGATACTTTAAATTCTTTCTCTTTTTTATAATTTTTTAAAAACGTTTAGGACAGGATTGATCCATATTCATAGTTTTTTTATATTTTTGTTTTCCATCAATAAATTAAGACCATTTGAAACTATCCAGAGAAGTTAAAACCGGAATTTTTGCAATTGTATCCATCTTATTATTCATTTTTGGGTACAACTATTTAAAAGGAACCGATTTATTATCAAAATCTAAAGTGTATTATGTAACTTATAGCAATGTTGGTGGGCTGGAAAACGGCGCACCGGTAAACGTAAATGGTTATAAAATTGGCAAAGTTTCTAATATCGATTTTTCCTCTTCAGGTAAAGAATTAATAGTAAAATTTATAGTTGAAAATGACTTTCAATTTTCAAAAAACAGTGTGGTAAAGTTGGCAAGCGGAGGATTTCTGGGCGGAAAATATCTTTCAATTATTCCAACCGAAACAAAAGAACCTATTGCTAAAGATGGCGATATGCTAAAAGGAATAATAGAGCAAGGGATGATAGAGTCTATGACAACCGGACTTAAACCTATGGAGCAAAAGATTAATAAAGTAATGAGTAACTTAGACTCTTTACTGGTTAACCTAAATAAAGTTTTAGACTCAACAACACAAAAAGATTTAAAGCAAACCATTGCGGGTTTAAATCAAACCGTTCGTTCATTTAAAGTTACTTCCGGAAATTTAAATTCCTTGTTAGCCGATAATAAAACCAAGCTGTCTTCTACATTTTCTAACCTAGAAACCACTTCTTCAAATTTTGCCAAGCTATCCGATTCGTTAGCACAAGTAAAAATTAAACCTATGATGCAAGATTTACAAGTTACCATTAAAAAATTCAAGAATATGGCTGTGCAAATTGAAAGTGGTGAAGGAAGCGTAGGAAAATTATTGAAAGACGAAAAACTATACGATAATCTCGAAGGTGCTTCAAAACAACTAGAGCAACTCTTGGAAGATATGAAACTTCATCCCAAACGATATGTACATTTCTCCCTTTTCGGAAAAAAAGAAAAAGCATATCAACAACCTAACCAAAACTAAAAAACGTTATGCAATACATACCAAACATTCTGTTTCTTATAGCACTTGTTGCAGGTATTGGCTATTTTATTAAAAACTGTAAAAAGATTTACCGAAACATAAAATTAGGTAAAGAAATAGGAGAAATAGATAACAAAAGCCTGCGAATGAATAATGTTATTCGTATTGCCTTAGGACAATCCAAAATGACCGTTCGTCCTATTGCAGGATTGCTTCATATTATTGTTTATGTAGGATTTATAATTATTAACATTGAAGTTTTAGAAATCATCATCGATGGTCTGTTTGGTACGCATAGGATATTTGCCGGAATGGGAAGTTTATACAATGTGCTTATCGCTTCATTTGAAATCTTGGCGCTTTTAGTTTTAGTTAGTGTTATTTTGTTTTGGATACGCAGAAATATTATAAAAATAAGACGTTTTTGGAAACCCGAAATGAAAGGTTGGCCCAAAAACGATGCAAACTACATTTTGTATTTTGAAATGCTACTTATGTCGCTCTTCTTGATTATGAATGCAGCAGACCAGCAACTTCAACTTTTAGGAGCAGAACATTATATTAAAGCCGGATATTTTCCGGTGAGTAGTTGGTTATTACCGCTGTTTGATAATTTTTCAGAAACTACGTTGATCATTATAGAGCGTTCGGCTTGGTGGTTACATATTCTCGGAATTTTAATATTCTTAAATTACTTATATTTCTCTAAACATTTACACATTCTATTAGCCTTCCCGAATGTTTACTACGGAAAAATTACACCAAAAGGAAAGTTACCAAACTTACAATCGGTTACCAATGAAGTACAATTAATGATGGATCCAAACGCCGACCCGTTTGCTGCCCCACCTGAAGGACAAGAAACACCCGAAAAGTTTGGTGCCAGTGATGTAACCGATTTAACCCGAGTACAATTACTCAATGCCTATACATGTACAGAATGTGGTCGGTGTACAGATAACTGCCCTGCTAACCTAACCGGTAAAAAATTATCGCCTCGAAAAATTATGATGGCAACTCGTGATAGGTTAGAAGAAATAGGAAAAAACATAGATAAAAACGGAACATTTAAACCGGATGATAAACAATTACTGGATGATTATATAAGCAGAGAAGAACTTTGGGCTTGCACCACTTGTAACGCCTGTGTAGAAGCTTGTCCTGTTAGCATCGATCCTTTATCAATTATTATGGATATGCGACTATATTTGGTTATGGAACAGTCTGCAGCTCCACAAGAATTAAATATAGCAATGACCAATATTGAAAATAACGGAGCACCTTGGCCTTATAACCAAATGGATAGATTAAACTGGAAAAATGAAGACTAACACTTTAATACTACTATTTTTGTTATTCAATATAGATACTATTGCGCAACATTCCTATAGAAAGGATTCGCTTCAAATAAAAGTATATTCAAGATTGTATGTAAGCAAAATGTTGACAATAGATTCAATAAAAATTAAAAAAGTCTTTTGCGATTTTTGTACAGAAAGACAAAAGAACCATTTTAGAGAAGAAGCCTATTATAGAACCGGACAAGAAGCATTACATCCCAAGTATCGAAAGCCGGGTTTACATAAAATGGCTCTCTATATAAGAATAAGCAAAAAAGAGTTTTCAAAATTAAAATAGTAAAATTATGAAGAAAGAAGCAGTGGAGAAAATGTTAAAAGAAAAAGTAGAGCAGGGCGAAAAAGTTAGCCCTATTTTACCCGAAGGCATAAAAAACTACCTTATTGATATAGACGGTACCATCTGTGATGATATTCCAAATGAAGAACCGGAACGTATGCTAACGGCAAGCGTTTATCCGGATGCACTCAAAACGGTTAACAAATGGTATGATGAAGGTCACATAATTTGCTTTTTTACATCTCGTACCGAAGCACACCGAGAATATACCCAACTTTGGTTAGAAAAACACGGATTTAAATACCACTCCTTGTTAATGGGAAAACCGCGAGGCGGAAATTACCATTGGATAGACAATCACATTGTAAAAGCCACCCGATATAAAGGAAAATTTACAGATTTAGTAGAAAAAGAAGTAACCATCGAAGTTTTTAAAGACTAAGCTATGAGTGAGACTATAAAAGTGCCGACTATGGCAGAATATATGGCACAAGGCAAACAACCCGAAGTATTGTTCTGGGTAGGTTGCGCCGGAAGTTTTGACGATAGAGCAAAAAAAATTACCAAAGCATTTGTAAAATTACTTAACAATGCCGGAGTAGAATTTGCCGTTCTCGGAACAGAGGAAAGCTGTACAGGCGACCCTGCAAAACGAGCCGGAAATGAGTTTTTGTTTCAAATGCAAGCAATGATGAATATTCAAGTGTTAAATGGATACGAAATAAAAAAAATAGTTACTGCCTGCCCGCATTGTTTTAACACCTTAAAAAATGAATACCCCGATTTAGGAGGAAACTACCAAGTACTTCATCATACACAATTCTTAAAAATACTTTTAGAAGAAGGACGACTTAAAGTAGAAGGAGGAAAATTTAAAGGAAAACGAATTACCTATCACGATCCTTGTTATCTTGGGAGAGCCAATGGTGAATACGAAGCACCAAGAGATTTGCTCAAAAAATTAGAAGCAGAACTTATTGAAATGAAACGTTGTAAATCGAAAGGATTATGCTGCGGAGCAGGTGGAGCACAAATGTTTAAAGAAGCCGAACCCGGAGATAAAGAAATTTTTATAGAACGTACCGAAGAAGCCCTACAAACTAAACCGGAAACCATAGTAGCCGGTTGCCCGTTTTGCAATACCATGATTACAGACGGAGTAAAATTTAAAGAAAAACAAGATGAAATTAACGTATTGGATATCGCCGAAATGATAGCCAACGCAGAAAACTTATAACCTACTATTTTATACAAATGAACACAATAAATAAAACACAATCTCAACAAGCTATCGATTTAGAAAATAAATACGGAGCACACAACTACCATCCGCTACCTGTGGTACTATCAAAAGGAGAAGGCGTATACGTTTGGGATGTAGACGGAAAACAATATTACGATTTCCTATCTGCTTACTCGGCTGTAAATCAAGGGCATTGTCATCCTAAAATTGTAAATACCTTAGTAGAACAATCCAAACGCTTGGCATTAACCTCTCGTGCTTTTTATAATGATATGTTGGGTAAATACGAAAAATATGCTTGTGAGTATTTTGGTTTCGATAAATTACTCCCTATGAATACTGGAGCCGAAGCAGTAGAAACCGCACTAAAAATTTGTCGTCGTTGGGCTTATGAAAAAAAAGGAATATCCGAAAACAAAGCCGAAATAATAGTTTGTAAAAATAATTTTCATGGGCGTACAACCACTATTATTTCCTTTTCAAACGACCCCGTAGCACGAACGCATTTCGGACCTTATACAAACGGTTTTATTAAAATTGAATACGATAATTTACAAGAGTTGGAAACAACTCTAAAAACCAATCCTAACGTAGCCGGATTCTTAGTAGAGCCCATTCAAGGCGAAGCCGGAGTATATGTGCCTTCTGAAGGATATTTAAAACAAGCCAAAGCGCTTTGCAAAAAATACAATGTGCTTTTTATTGCAGATGAAGTACAAACCGGAATTGCCCGTACCGGAAAACTACTCGCCGTTCAACACGAAGATGTAGTACCCGATATTTTAATTCTTGGTAAAGCAATGAGTGGTGGTGCTTATCCCATTTCGGCTGTTTTGGCAAATAACGATATAATGAATGTTATAACTCCGGGATCTCACGGGTCTACCTTTGGCGGTAATCCTGTAGCTGCTGCCGTTGCAATAGCAGCTTTAACCGTTGTGAAAGAAGAAAATCTTGCCGAAAATGCCGAGAAACTTGGACAACTTTTTAGAAATAAGATGAATGAATATATCACTAAATCAAACATTGTTCGTTTGGTGCGAGGAAAAGGATTGCTTAATGCCATAGTGATTAATGAAGAGGTAGAAAGCGAAACAGCTTGGAACATTTGTTTACGGCTAAGAGATAACGGGTTACTTGCCAAGCCTACCCATGGCAACATAATTCGTTTTGCACCACCGTTGGTAATGACTCAAGAACAACTGTTGGACTGTGTGGTTATTATTACTAAAACCTTAACAGAGTTTGAAAGATAATATGAGAATAGTTTTATTATGAAAAAGGCTTAATAGCAAAAATGGTTGGTAAAAACTTCTCAATCCTTTATGAATAAAGAGCTACAATAAAGTTTATTGAAACTGGTTTCAATAAACTTTATTTGTGTTATGAAAACACAAAAAAAAGTGATGTTGGGACTGTGGAAGCTTAGACACAATTAAATGGGAGAATAGAAAGAATAAACAACGGTTTAAAAATGTAAAAATTGTGAGATATTATTTACTTCACAAAATAAATCAGTTACCAAATCAAATCGATTTATTTGGTTTGAAAAATGAATAATTGGTAGAAGAACTATTGATGATTTAGTAAAAAAAAGCACTTATTCAAAAAGAACTTTAAAAAGATATTTTAAACAGTATTTATCAACTCCTCCAAAATTATCTATTCATCCTTCCGAAAAAGTTAATTTAATCCCTAACTCTTCACAAAATACGTAATATTTTTTAAAAAAAGTATTGAATTTATTTGGATTTGATATTTTTTTTATATTATTTTGCAATTGTCTAAATACGTAATATATAAATATTTTAATATGGCAATAAAACATCCACAATGGGCTTTAAAGCACAAAAGAAAAGGAACAGAATTAAGATTAATCAACGGACGCTATTATTTGTATGAAATAACAAGTAAGTGGGATCCTGAAAAAAAACGCTCAAAAAAAATTACATTAGGCTTATTGGGTAAAATAACCAAAGAAGAAGGTTTTGTTGAATCCGAAAAACGTAAACTAAAAAAGCAAACATTTATTCCTGAAAATATCCACTTAAAAGAATTTGGATTAAGTTCCTTAATTACAGAGGAGTTTTCTGATTATATTGACTTGTTAAAAAAGCATTTTCCAAAACATTGGAAATTTATTGTAGCATTGGCATACAGCAGGTTTGCATTTCAAAGTCCGTTAAAAAATGTACCTTATCATTTCTCAAAAAGCTATCTTTCAGAGTTGTATAAAAATGTTGGGGTATCCTCGGGTTCTATCGGCAAAAAATTAAAGGAAATAGGTATTAATAGACTCACCATCTTAGATTTTTTCAACGAATTTAAAACTGCAAATGACAAAATTTTGTTCGACGGAACAGATATACTTAGTAACTCAAAGAAAATGGGTTATCCGCAAAAGAGTAAGACTAAGAAAGGCACATTTAACACTATTATAAACCTGATGTTTATCTTTTCTACAAAAAATAAAATACCGCTTTATTACAGAATAATGTCCGGCAAAACAAAAGATATAAGCAGTTTTAAGCTATGCTTGGATGAAGCAAAAATTGATGATGCGGTAGTTATTGCAGACAAAGGATTTTATTCGGAAAATAATATTAGAAAACTCGATGATGAGAAATTAAAGTATATCATTCCGCTGCGAAGAAATAGTAGTTTGATAAATTACAATCATTACAAAACAAGTGATTTAAAAGATTTTGATGGACATTTTATGTATGAAAAAAACATAATCTGGTATCAACAAAATAGTATCGGTAAAAAAAGAATAATCACTTACAGAAATGACAGTTTGCGAGCAGAAGAAATAAATGATTATCTTAGAAGGTGTGAAACGTTACCTGAAAAATACAACGAGGAAACATTTTATGAAAAACAGTATGGATTTGGAACAATAAGTTTTATAACGAATTTAGAAGAAAATATATCAGCCGAAGAAGTGTATATAAGCTATAAAAGCCGTAATCAAATAGAAAGGATGATAGATGTGTTCAAAAATGTTTTGGATGCAGATAAATCATATATGCAAGATCAAGACGCTTTGGAAGGCTGGATGTTTATAAACTATATAGCGATGCACTGGTATTATAAGTTGATATTAAAACTAAAAGAAAACAAATTGAACTCAAAATATTCGCCCAAAGACATTATTATGTTTTTGAGAGATGTAAAAAAAATAAAGATAAACGATAAGTGGATGAATTTGGAAATTACTAAGAAAAATTTAAAACTTTTTAATAAACTTGGTTTGCATATTACGTAAAAATTAAAGAGTTAGGGGTTAAAGTTTCGTTGCCGGTTGATGGAACACAACTTTTATTGATTACACGTACATATATGTAATTGGGGTCACCATTACTATTATATTCAGGATTTTGATGAGTTAGCCCTCCATCATCATTGTTGCGTACCCAAATATCTTCACTAATCCACATATTATCGGGTGTAGGATTTGGTTCAATACCCATATCATCGGGTCTGTCTTTTACGTATAAATCAAGTGTTGATGAGTTCATTTGTTGGGCTAATTGAACGGCTGCATAGGCGTCTACTAAACCATATCCCATTTCATTATTCCAAGTTCCATTTGGTCTTCCACTGTGGTTTGTATATGAATATAAATCCGTTCTAACTTTTTGAGCTGTTTGTTCGATAATATCTCTTACTTGTTGTTCACTCAGACAAGAATTAACCGATAAAATAAGTGCAACAATACCTGTAACATGTGGAGCAGCCATAGAGGTTCCTCCCCAAGAATCTGTCCCTTGATTAGGAATTGTAGATAAAATGTTACTTCCAGGAGCTACAACATCTAATTCATTACCTACACCAGATGATTGAGAACTACTCCAAACTGATCTTACACCATTAGAATCCATAGCTCCTACACACATAATTCTATTATCAAAAGATGCTGGATAATCTATTACTCCCCAGTTACCAGCTGAAAAAACGACAATAGTACCCTTTCCATTCCTTCCATTATTTAAAGCATTTAATATAGCATTTTCAAGTAAAGCGCTATGTAGTTGATTATAGTAATAACCACCTTGATCACCCCATGAATTATTAATTACTTCAGCTCCATTTTGCCACGCCCAATTAATACCATTTGCTAATTCTTCTGAAATATTAAGAGTTAAAGATAGTTTATGACTTACACTAATTATTTTGGATTGAGGAGAAACGCCAACAACTTGTAAATTATTGTCTTTTTCGGCTGCAATAGTACCCGAAACATGTGTTCCATGGTATCTGCCATTTGTATATACACTTGGAGATGTGCCATTTTGAGTATCAAAACTGAGTGGAGAAATATTATTATCAATATCATGGTGTAATTTATATACTCCTTGATCTAAAACCGCCACATTAATTCCATTACCTTCTGTTATTGTCCATGCATCACAAGCATTAATATCTATGTCTGGATTGTTTGAGTTATATAAGCCCCATAAACTACCAAAATCAGGATCATTAGTGCAGTTGCTTCTAAAATTGAACATAAAGGCAGGATCTACATCAGCAAATAATCCAGTTTCATAAAATTCATTTGAAAGTTGAAGAGATGTTTTAGGATTATTTTCATTTACTGATAGTTTATACCATAATGGCATAAACGGATTTTGATGAACAATACTCACTCCTTTACTATTTGCCGTTTGTTGAAGTAAGTT
>WFXA01000152.1 GCA_015490835.1 Flavobacteriaceae bacterium
GATGCACTTGCGTGCGCGCTGGCCCCGAAATCGAGCGCTGGGTGTGCTGCGGTTTGGGTCGGCCATGAGGGTAATTCGCTAATCGGGGTGAGGCGCGTGCTAAATGACCACTGTGGCCTGTCCTACCGCAGCACCTCGCAGATAACCACCCGGCCGGATGGCAGGCGTGTTCCCCTGGCCCAAACATGCGCCCCAACGGTATATGTATGAGTAGTGGCGACTAAAAATACACTTACATTCAGTTTAGTACAAAGATACAAAAAATACACAAACGTTCATATTTGCACTTTCTTAGCCATTACTTATACATTTTGTTGACCATAGTTATTATTCTTTACATTAAAAATTCAAGGAAATTTAAAGTTAGATGAGCGATATAAACTAAAAAGATACTTTTCCTTTTTACAGATATTATAGCAAAAGGAATTCCAACAAAAAGAAATGTTGCTAGCATATACCAAAAACCACCTAGCCAATGCAAAAGACCGAAAAAAACGGATGAGATTAGTATTGCCCAATAATCACCATATTTTAATTGTAACTTTCCAAGGGCAATATTTCGATAAATATTTTCTTCTACAAAAGGTGCTAAGATTACATTTGCAATTCCAAAAATTAACAAATTTTGTTTAAGATTGTTAAGTGAGTTTGTAGGAACATAATCTCCAATTGAATTTTGTAAAAGTATCAGCAAATCCGCTACAACAAATTTATAAAGTAATGCTATGGTTATTCCTAAAAATATACCTAAGATTATATCTCTTTTATACTTGTCGGACTTAAAAGTAGCTTTAAAGATATTTACTTTAAATCGTTTTGCATAAATCAAAGCCAATAAAAACATTTGTGTCTCAGAAATCAGTAGGAGTATAGGAATGCTCTCATTTATTCTGTTCGATATTTCGTCATTAGTGAGAGAACCACTTGAACCAAAGTAAAGAGAAAATGCTACAATATTAATTAAAAATAAAAACGGAGGAAAAATCAATAATCCCCAAATTGAATTCCTTTTGTTCTCCATTACATATTGTTTTTATGTAAAAATTGAATAATAGATTGGTATACTAATTCAACGTCTGTAACAATGAAATAATGACCTTTTTCACTTGTTACAAAAGTTGAATTATCAGATAATTTGCTTAAATCTCTTTGAAGTTTTAGCCAAGTTTTGTTGTGTCGCTCAAATGGATAATTCTCCATCTTCCCTGGCAATAAATTATTATTCATACTATGCTTTGATGCAATAACAAGTAAGGGTAAACTTCCCAAAGGTTTTAATTTACCCACTTGTTTTAGACTTTCTTCAAACCATTCGGTTTCTTTTTGCATAGTATAATAGTATTCAGGTTGAGTAGTGACATTATAATATTCATCTAATAACTTTTCAGGTAAACCAAAAGTTGGAATTTTTCCTTTACTGTATTTTAAGTAACCCTTTTGAGCCAATTTTATTACTTTGTCAAGAGATTTTACTTGATTATTTTTCAATTCTTCAAATTCTTTGGGTAAACTTTCAAATTGATTTGGACTTGCGGCATCAAGTAAAATTATTGCTTTTACTTTTTCAGGGTAAAGAGATTGATACATTCTTACGTGCAAACCACCTAAGGAATGTCCAACAAGGATAATATTATTTGAAATGCCTTTTTCCGTTAATGCCTTGTCTATTTCTTTGGCTATTGTATTGGCATCTCTCGGTTGGGTAGATACTTCTTCCATAGCATATCCTGCTCTGTCAATAAGACAAATCTTATATTCTTTTGTTAACTTTTCTGCAAGAGGTTTATAGAATAATGACCAGTTACCCAAACCGGCATCCATTACAACTGTATATTTTCCGTTACCTAAACAACTTATGCGAGGGGATAAATTATTCTTTTTAACAATTTCTTTTGGTGTTGAACACGAAATAAATGTTAGTAGAATTAGTAAAAATTTAATTGCCTTCATAGTTTTACCTTTTTATTTTCAAGCAAAGGTAAGACAGGGAATCTGTAAAAAAATTGACCTATGGTAAGTAATGAATTATTTTACAATTTTTTTTCTAATTCGGCTCAGACTTTCGGCATTAATTCCAAGAAAGGAAGCAATATGTTTTAAAGGAACTCTTTGGATAATGTGTGGTTGTTTAGTTAGTAATTGTTTGTATCTTTGTTCTGCTGTTTGAGTCAGTAATTCAATTTGCTGTGATTGCTTATGAATAAAAAGACTTTCTGCCGCAATTCTACCGATTTTTGCACCAAATTTTGAATTTTCATATAAATCAATTAAATCTGAAAAAGTAATATAAAACATTTCAGTTTCTTCAAAGCAAATAGTATAAAGTGGTGTTGGTTTTTGTGTAAGCAATGACAAATAGTCTCCAAAAAAATCATTCTCAAAGCACAAATCAATACATACTGGATGATTTTCTTTCCATAAAAAAATACCAGCTGAACCTTTATTAATAATGTATAGTTTTTTCTCTGTGGTATTGGAAAATTTTACCTCTTCGTTTTTCTTAAAGGTTACAGTTTTTAATCTTTTAGCAAATGTGTCCCACACTTCAATAGGTGCAGAATAATATGGATCAAAAATTTTTTTTATTTGAATGCTTTTCTCGTTCATTCTAATTATGGTCAACGGGCTTGCGCAAACGTCTGTGGCGGTTTTCCGAACCTCGTTTTTGTCTGCCGTAGCTTAAAGTTAAATATTTTCATCGAATTTGTCAGCC
>WFXA01000153.1 GCA_015490835.1 Flavobacteriaceae bacterium
GTGTGTTTAAAATCAATCATGGGTGTTTCATAACTCCATATTATTTTTAATTGGCACTAATATAGTAATTTTTGTTCCGTTTTTTTTATTTGATAAAATGTTGATACTCCCGTTTACTTTTTTTACTCGGGAGAAAATATTTTTTAAACCGATTCCTTTACTTTTCTTTTTAATACTAAATCCTATACCATTGTCTAAAACTAAAATAGCTATATTTTCTTCTTTTAGGTTTATTACAATGGCTACATCAGTTGCATTGGCATGTTTAATAATATTATTTATAATTTCTTGAAAAATTCGATACAAATGAATTTTAGTTTCATCTTTAATATTATCCCATGGTATCGACTTATCAATTTGATAATCAATAACAAAATACTTTTCATTTTTATTAAATAGTTCAATTAAAATATTGGAAAAATCTTGGTGTTCATCTAAAACATTACTGCTTAACTTATGTGAAACATTCCTAATTTCTTTTTCAATATCTTGTAGTCTCCTTATAAAATTTGAGAATTGTTGTTTTGTGATTTCATCGGAAGATACTTTTAAAAAGTCTAGTCCCATTCTTACCCCAAATAAATCTCCCAAAATCCCATCATGTAACTCCTCAGACAATCGTTGTCTTTCTTGAATCTGCCCTTCTTTAAGCTTGGTTTGTTGTTCAACAAGCAAAGAGTAGATTTTTTTATTGGTCTTTTCTTGTTCTCTTTCAAAAATCAACTTCCGGTTTTTTATGTATTGTTTTGACAAATAATAAGAGAGTAAAATAAAAAACAATAATACTCCTAACATAGTCAAATACCAAAAATTTTGCTTTGATAGTTTTTGAGTTTTTGCAATATACTTTTCGGTTTCAAAATCTATACGTGTAAATTTATTACGAATTAATCGTTGGTGCTTTTCGATACTATCATTAATACGAATATAATCAGTCAAGTACGCATTTGTATTTTGAGGTTCTAATTTAGACAACTGTAATAAGGAATACAAAATATTTTCTCCGTTATTGGTTTTGGTAGCAAGTGCTTTGGCTTTTTTAGCATACACAATTGCTGAAACAGTATCTTTGTTAAACAAATAATAGTCGGACAAGTGCTTGTTGCTTATTAAAACACCCAATTCATTTTGGTTTTTTTCTCTAATTTGAAAAGCCTCGTATAATTCTTTTAACACATTTGTCGTGTCACCTTTTAAAAAACCGGTATAGGCTTTGTTGTCTAATAATCGCGCATACAACTTGGGCGATTTATAACGGAGACTATCAGTTTGTAAGGCTTTGTCAAAATAGAAAAGGGCTTTGGAATAGTTATTTTGTTTATTATATATTAATCCTAAATTATTTAAAACTCCTTCATGATAAAAATTATTGTCTTCGATTTTTTTTAGATATTGCTGAGCTTTTTTTATATACAATAGTGCTTTATCGTATTCTCCCAGACTTCTATAAACCATAGATAAATTATTATATGTAATAAATAGAGAGTTATTTTTTTTAAAATTTTCAAAAATGGGTATTGCTTTAAAATACAATACTTCACTCCCTGTGTAATCACCATTATAGCTTTTAACATTAGCCATTTTGTTTAATATTCTGGCACTATAATAAACATTACCTGTTTTATCAAAATATTTTTGTGCTCTTTTATAATGAAAATAGGCACTGTCAAATTTTTCGGTTTCAAAATAATAATCTCCGTAACTCCAATTGGCGTCTGCCAAATAAAAGGTGTCTCGGTTTTTGGAAGCATTGTATTTTAAAAGTTTACTTGCTCTAAAAAACAAACCGGAATCTTGAATACTGATGGCTTGTTGTACCAAAGAAGACAGTAGTTTTAAAGAATCTGAGTTACTTGAATTGTATTTTTGAAATGCTTTGTTAAGAAATTTTATCCGTATGTTCTTAGGCAATCTTTCTCTTTGTGATTTGGAAATGTAGTAGGTAATGCTATCTGTTGCTTTATTGTTTGTCGGTTTTACAGAAACTCTGTTGCAAGACAAAAACAAGATTAAAAATAAAAGACATTGGTATTTTAGAAATTTGTGAATCACCATCAAGTGTTGAAGAAACAGCAAATATAAAAAAATAAAGCCTCTAACATTGTTACAGGCTTTAAATTTAAATTTTATAAAACTCAATATATATTACTAATTTCCGTCTCTTTCAGTATTATTAATGATATGATCATCACCTCCTGTTTGCACGGTATCGTTAGATGAAGACAGGCTCTCAGGCGTGCAAGAAATAAAGAAACTTGCAAAGAATGCTAATACAAAAATGTATTTTAAATTTTTCATAATTGTTGTTTTTAAATAATTAATAAATAGATTAATTCGCATTAATAAAGTTTTTAACTTTATTAAAAACAGTTGATAACTCACAAATAACAGTGATTAAATTACAATGAAGCTTCTTGTTATTTACGGCTAAATTAAAGAGACAACGGCTTGTCACCAAGCATTTTACCAAACGTGTTGTGAAAACACCTTTTCTGTGAGTAAAACCATACGATTTGATAGGAAAACTCTAGTTAAGAGATAAATAAGAAGATTCTTCGAGGGTTTTATTAATTAGCAGAATGTTTTCGATGTATGTTTTGGTGAAGGGAATATGAAATGTATGACTTTTTATTGTGCAAACAGATTTACCAAACTGTATGCGAGAAACAAAGTCTTTATTAATGATGTAGCTTTTGTGTATTCTTAAAAAATTATCCGGTAGTATGTTTTCAAATGTTTTTAATGTTTTGTAGGCACTTATAACGGTTTTATCGAGGGTATGAAAATCAGTAGTATTATTATCTGCTTTTAAAAACAGGATTTCATCGGTATTTATGTATCGGTAATCTTTATATGATTTTATACAAATGGTTTTTTTAGATTCCTTATCAAACTTTTTTCTATAACGCATAATCGTTTTTCTAAGTTCTAATTCTGAAAGAGGTGTAAGCAAGTAATCAAAAAAATGATTTTTTATTGCCTCATAAGCCCTCGAGGTTGTAGAGGATAAAGCAACTACTTCGGGGATTTGCGAGCTGTATTTGGTAATTTCGGCAAGTACATCTAACAAATGTGGCTTAATAATGTCTATGTTTAAAAAAATGATTTTAGGCATTTGTTTTAAAACCGTATTCATCATATCGTCATAACTTGAAGAGTTTCCGATTTTTTTAAACCCTTCATAGTCTAAAACTACAGAATCAATTTGATTAATTTCTTGTTTGGCATCATTTAAAATATAATAACTAATTGTTCCCATTTTTTTTTAGGGAAAATTAATTTTTAATTTACAGATTTGAGTAAGAAAAACCTTACGATAAGTAGTGTTTTTTAATAAAAAAAGAGATTAGTAATAAAATCAATACTTTTGTTTTGTCCTAAAATTTATTTAGAACGAGATTGATCTGTTAATCATAATTCTGTTTTTTTAAATAAATCGCTCAATAGGTAACACAACCGCTTTAATGGGGTTGTTGGTTTCCATTTGGGCATTAAAATTTTCTAATAAAGTAAAAAGTTTGTCTATTTTATCTTTTTCGGTAAAAGAAAACAGCATAATAGAATCGGTTCCGGTTCGTTCTGCAGCAAACCAATTGGAAGAAGACAGTAAAGCCGGAGCTTTTTTATATCCTTCAATATCCGATTCACTAAAATTACGAATATCGGCTTCTTTAAACAACTTCATAATATCGTCATGAAATTGTTCTACGGCGGTTACAATAACTAGTTTCATATCACTTGTTTTATTTATGATTTTTTCTTTCAATTAAATAATATACCAAGGGTACTACCAATAAGGTTAATACCGTAGAGGCAATGGTACCTCCCATTAACGAAATTGCCAATCCTTGAAAAATAGGGTCAAATAAAATAACAAACGCTCCTATTACCACAGTTCCGGCGGTTAATAAAATGGGCGTTGTACGTACCGCACCTGCTTCAATTACTGCTTGTTTTAGAGGTATCCCGTCTGCCAAACGCAGGTTCACAAAATCAATAAGTAAAACCGAATTTCTTACCATAATACCCGCCAAGGCAATCATACCAATAAAGGATGTTGCGGTAAAAAAGGCATCTAGCATCCAGTGTCCTAAAATAATTCCTACCATAGAAAGCGGTATGGCAACCATCATTACAACGGGTGCTTTAAAATTTTGAAACCAACCTACAATTAAAATGTAAATAATAACAATTACCCCTAAAAATGCCATTCCCAAATCTCTAAAAACCTCTAAGGTAATTTGCCATTCTCCATCCCATTTAATGGTATAATCGTCTTCAAATTCGGGTTGTTTTGCATATAATTCATTAAGTTTATATCCTTTAGGAAGTTTTACTTCTTGTAACTTTTTATCCATTCCTAAAATAGCATAAGCGGGACTTTCCAGTTTTCCTGCCATATCTGCCGTAACATACACCACGCGTTTTTGATTTTTTCTGAATATACTTTTAGCGCGTGTATGTTGTTTTATTTCAACCAAATCGGAAACCGAAACCATAGTACCTTGTTGCGATTTAACTTTGAGATTAGCTATATCCTGAATGGTAGATTTTTCTTTTTCGTCCATGGTTAATACAATCCCTACCTGCTCCGATGCCGATTCTTTATACAAATTTGTTACCGCTCGATTTGTCATTGCCATATTAAGGGTGTAAACTATTTGCTGTGGCGCAACACCGTAAAGCATTGCTTTTTCTTTATCGATAACCAATTCGTATTCTACTTGATCGTCTTCTACCATCCAATCTACATCTACCACATCGGGCGTTATTTTTAATATGTTTTGTATTTGATTTGCTACATCTATTTGTGTATCGTAGTTAGGACCGTAAATTTCGGCAACAATGGTAGAAAGAACCGGAGGTCCCGGCGGAACTTCAATAATTTTAACGTTGGCATTGAATTTTTCGGCTATTTTCTGAATCTCGGGACGTACCATTTTGGCGATATCATGACTTTGCTCGCTTCGGTCATGTTTGTCGGTTAGATTTACTTGTATATCTGCCACATTGCTTTCGCTTCTTAAATCATAATGACGTACCAAACCATTAAATGTAATGGGAGATGTCGTACCCACATAGCTTTGGTAATTTACAATTTCGGGAAGTGTGGCAAGGTATTGCGAAATTTCTTTTGTAACTACCGCAGTGCGTTCTAATGTAGTTCCTTCCGGCATATCTATTACTACTTGAAATTCGTTTTTATTATCAAAAGGAAGCATTTTTACCGCAACACTTTTAGTAAAAAACAAACTTATAGATCCTAGTAGCATTAGTACTGTGATACCTAAAAACAGCCATCGTTTTTTTGGGTTTTCTATTAAAGGCTTTTCAAGTCGCTCGTAGATTTTATAAATGAGTGACTCCTCCATTTTTTTATGCTCTTTTGGTTTTTCCTCTTTTTTGTCTTTTTCTCGCAAGAAAATATAACCTAAATAAGGAGTAATGGTTAACGCCACAAAAAGTGAAAGTATCATTGCTATAGAAGCACCTATAGGCATAGGAGCCATATACGGACCCATTAACCCTGAAACAAATGCCATTGGCAATACCGAAGCAATTACCGTAAAGGTTGCTAAAATGGTTGGATTCCCCACTTCGTTAATAGCATATAACGCTGCTTGTTTAAAAGGCAAGCGTTTCATTTTAAAATGCCGGTGCATATTCTCGGCAATAATAATGGAGTCATCTACCACAATACCAGTTACAAATACCAAGGCAAAAAGCGTAATACGGTTTAAGGTGTAATCCAGCATATAGTAGCTTAGCAACGTTAAGGCAAACGTAATGGGCACCGATAAAAATACGACCAAACCACCACGCCAACCCATTGCGAGCATAACAACTAACGTAACAGCAAAGATAGACCCAATAAGGTGTATTAATAACTCCGATACTTTTTGCGAAGCCGTTTCGCCGTAATTTCGGGTAACCTCAACGTGTACATCGTCGGGCAATAAGGTTGTTTTTAAATGTGCTATTTTGTTTATTATAATTTCGGAAACTTTCATCGCATCAGCACCCTTACGTTTTGCTACAGAAATAGTAACGGCAGGATATTCTCCTCTAAAAGTTTCTTTTTTAGGGCTTGCTGCTCCAAACCCTAATGCGACATATTCTCTAGGCAGCTCCGGTCCATCTACAACCGTAGCAATTTGTTTTAAATAAACGGGCTGGTTTTGTTGTACACCTACCACTAGATTTTCAACATCTTGAGCGGTTTTTAAAAATTTTCCGGTAGTAACCAAAAATTCAGAGTCGTTTTTATCAAAACTTCCGGCACTAAGTTGCTGGTTATTGGCTTTAATCATTTTAGCAACCGAAAGAAAATCAACGCCACTTGCCGCCATTTTATCCTTGTCCAATATAACTCGTAATTGCCGGTTTCTTCCTCCAATTTTTTTAGTAATCGATACATCGGTTACCTTTTCAATTTCGTTGGTTAACTCGTTGGCAATTTGTTTTAATTGGTAATCGTCATAATTTTTACTCCAAAGGGTAAGTCCCAGCACCGGAACATCGTCAATAGCACGTGTTTTTACCAACGGAAACGTGACGCCTTGCGGCATAATATCCATATGCTTGTTTATTTCGTTGTACAGCTTTACAAACGAGCGTTCTATGTCTTCACCTACATAAAATTGTACAATTACCATCCCTTGTTCTTTCATCGAGGTGGAGTACACATACTCTACCCCCGGGATGTTAGAAATAAGTTTCTCTAAAGGTTTTATCACTCTCGATTCCACTTCGGTTGGGCTGGCTCCGGGATAACCCACAAAAATATCTGCCATAGGCACATCTATCTGCGGTTCTTCCTCTCTGGGAATTAAAAACGAACTATACACACCTATGACCATAAAAACAATCATAAGTAATACCGTAAGTTTAGAGCCTATAAATCCTTTGGCTATTTTTCCTGCTAATCCTTCTTTCATCTGTTTAATATTTTGGGCGTTCGGGCGGGCTTTCCGTTATATCTCCGGCAAGCCGGAGGATGTCACTTCAATCCCTAACGCATTATTTTTTTATTGTATCGATACTTTTACTCCGTTAAATAATTTTCCGTTGGCTTTAACTATATACTTTTCATCGGCATTAAGCCCCGAAAGCACTTCTACTTTATCGCCAAAATTTCTACCCAAACGCAACCAGCGCAATATGGCTGTGTTGTTTTGGCTTACAGTATATACTCCTGTTAACTCACCGTTATGTACTAATGCTTCTGTTGAAACCAATACCATTGAGGAAGTGGTATTGGTTTTTTCAACAGGAAACTGCACCGTTGCATACATACCTGAAAGTATGGGTACATTGGTCTCATCAAGTACAATCTTTACTAAATATTGACCGCCTGTGTTTTGTGCAGAAGTACTTACTTCGGTAACTTCGCCTGCTATGGTTTTGTTTAATGACTTAACCAAAACAGCTACTTTAGTTCCGGTTTTAATTTTTGAAATTTCACTCTCGGGAACCATTGCCGTTACTTGAAACAGTTTAGGTGTTTCTACAGACAAAAGGGGCATTCCCGGATTTGCCATATCGCCAACTTTTATAAATTTATTGGTGACTATGCCATTAAAGGGAGCTCTAATATTAACATAAGCAAATTGAGCTTGGATTTCGTTTTTCATTTGTTTGGCAGCTTCCAATCGAGCTTTTGCCATGGTATAATGTGCAGCAATATCGTCCATTTCTTTTTGCGACGCACTTCCGTCTGCAAATAGGTTTTTAAATCTGGTGTAATCTTTTTCGGCATTGTTAAAAGCTGCAGTAGCTTCGGTTATTGAGGCGTTTACTTGGGCTAATTTTGCTTGTAAATCGCTGTTATTTATAGCTATAAGCAATTGTCCTTTATTAACTTTATCACCTACTTTTACATATATTTTTTTTACAAAACCCATCATACGGGTACTCAAATTGGCACTATTAGCTGCTTCTATTTTTCCACTTGCTGTAATAAACGGATTGGTGTTTTCTTCGTTTATAGCGTTTAATGTAACTGCAACGGTAGGACCGTTATTAATTGCCGTGGTTTTTTCTTTTTTGTTACCGCAACTTATCACTAGTAATGATAGTGTAAAAATGGTAAATATCGTGTATCTGTTTTTCATGGTTATAGGTTTATTCTTTGGTTAAAAATTGTACATATGCCAGAGCATAATTGTATTGAAATAGCGATTGGTAATATTCTAATTGTTTTTGAGCATATTGCGTTTCAGCCATCAGTAAATCGGATGTTTTTTCTAATCCTTCTTTAAAACGGTTGGTTCTAATTCGCAACGACTCTTTAGATTGTTCCAGAGCCAACTGTGTGAGCGAAACACTGTTTTTTGCATCTTGTAACATCCGGTTGGCTTTGTTCAATTCCAAATTGCTTTTTGACACATATTGTTCGTATTCATAGGTTGCTTTTTGGTATTGTGCATTGCTTTTTTCTATTTTTCCGAATCGCTTACTTCCTTTAAACAAATCCCAACTTAATTGGGCTCCTACTATATAACCATTGGCGTCTGCTTGAAAAATTTTATCGTCGTACAGCTCATAACTTCCAAAGGCATTTAAACGAGGAAGAAAGCACATTTTATCGGCTTTATTCATTTTTTTATAAGCTTCAGATGCCAACTGCATCGCCTTAATATCCGCCCTGTTTTCGGGTACGGTTTCAGCTGTATTTATCTTTTCTTCAATCAAGGTTAATTCTTCTTTGGGTTGCAAAAGCGTTCCTTGAGGTTCATTCATTAAAAAGAGAAGATAATCGGAAGCATTTCGCATGCCGCTTTTAGCTTGTTGCAATTGGTTTTTTACTTCGGTTACTCGTACTTCTACCGACAATACATCGGCTTTTTGAAGAAATCCTTGTTTAAAACTATCGTTTGCTAATTTATTATTGGCTTGTGCCGCTTTAAGTGCTTTTTCTAAAACCTCTACTGCTTTATATGCCAATTGTAGTTGCATAAAAGCTTTTTCTACCTCAAAAGTCAAATATTCTTGAGTGCGCTGTATTTGTAATTCGGTTGCTTGCATTTTAGTATTTGCAGCTTTACGTTGGTACAAGCCATCAACGTTAATAAGAGGTTGTTGAATTTCAATTTTAGTAGCAAAATTGGTTACGGCATCCGGGTTGTTTAATAGGTTGGGGTCAAAATCGGATGGCGTTAAAAATTCTTGATTGAGTTTGGAGCCGAAAGCCATTAAAGGGTTTGTGGTATTAATACCTGTGTACGATGCTTTAATGCTGGGTAAAAAAACGGCTCGGGATTGTTTAAAATCTGCTTGTGAAACTTTAAACGCTTGTTCCGATATTTTGAGGCTTGTATTAGCTTCTAAAACTTTAGATAAAACCTCGCTTTTGGATATGGGTTTTGTTTCTTGTGCAAAAAATGCAACGCTTAAAAGACTAAAACTTATAAGTATGCTTATTTTTTTTATTTTCATTTTGTAACAAATTATTTTGTGCAAAAATAACTTGACTACAACGAGTGTACGGTAACTTTAGATACATAGGTTGGTTACATTTGTTACATTTAATTTTTGAAAAATTTAGGCTTCTTTCCTTTAAAAAAGCATTGTATCTACTTGTTTTACAATAAATACGTATAAACACGTATAGGAATTTATATAATTTTGTTTGACTTTTACACTATGAAAAATGACATTCTTTTGAGAGAAGAGAGATTAAAAGAAAACAAAGCAAGTAAAATAATATTTATTATTATGGCTGTTGCAGTTGTTTCGGTTATAATCTTAAACCTCATTAACTTTATAATGTTTTAATACATTACTGACTAACTATGCAAAATAACCCTAGCCTTGTCGGTTGGGGTTTTTTATTACTACAATTTTTGTTGGTTACTCATAGCAAGTTATTAATTAAATTTCTTTTTCAAAGAATTTGCTTCATCCTCTTTGAATACCTTATTTTTGCACTTGACATTAAACTCAGCTTATGATTGAAGATAAAAACCCTTCTAAAACAAGTATTTCAGAATTAGGAGAATTCGGGCTTATTGAGCATCTCACCAAAAACATAAAAATTACTCAAAAAACTACTGTAAAAGGCATTGGTGACGATGCTGCCGTTTTAAGCTGTGATGCAAAAGAGCAATTGGTTGTAACCACCGACTTATTGGTAGAAAAGATTCATTTTGATTTAAGCTATATGCCATTAAAACACTTGGGATATAAAGCGGTTGTTGTAAACCTTTCGGATGTGTATGCAATGAATGCAAAAGCAACACAAATAACGATTTCTTTGGCGGTTTCAAACCGGTTTCCTGTAGAAGCACTTGACGAACTTTATGCCGGAATAAAAACCGCTGCCAAGATCTATAATGTCGATATTGTGGGAGGCGACACAACCTCTTCGGTTTCTGGATTATTAATAAGTGTAACGGCATTGGGAAGCGCTTCAAAAAAAGAAATTGTTTACAGAAACGGAGCTAAAGAAAACGATTTATTGATTGTAACCGGAGATTTGGGAGCTGCTTATCTGGGTCTTCAGGTTCTTGAACGGGAGAAAAAAGTGTTTGAGGTAAACCCGAAGGCGCAACCCGATTTAGCACCGTATACCTATTTAATAGAACGACAACTAAAACCCGAAGCACGTAAAGATATTCCGCCTTTACTTAAAGATTTAGACGTTTTACCTACCGCTATGATTGATATTAGCGATGGATTGTCTTCCGAAATCATTCACCTTTGCAAACAATCGAAGGTAGGTTGTAATTTATATGAAGACAAAATACCACTTGACCCGCAGGTAATCTCTACTTGTGAAGAATTTAATATAGACAGTACTACCATTGCTTTAAACGGAGGGGAAGACTACGAATTGCTCTTTACAATAAAACAAGAAGATTTTCCTAAAATTAAAGGAAACCCTAATCTTTCGATAATTGGTCATATTACTGCAGAAAAAGAAGGTGTTCATCTTATAACCCGAGCCAATACAAAAATTCCGCTTATTGCCAGAGGATGGAACGCGGTGAAAGAAAAAGAATAATGTTAAGACAATTTCTTTTTTGAATGCTCTTTAAAAAGAAGATTATTTTGTTCCCAATACAGGGTAAGTTTTACAACTTTCCCATACCCATCTGTCGTAAATTTTACTTACACTGTTAGTTTGAAATCAGGCTATGATTTTGATAATTTGTACTGCTGTGTTTTAGTACATTTCTACAAGTTTATACAATATTCGTTTCTTTGGTATATTGGGAAGTTTTTCTTTTAATTTTTTTCTTTATAAAAGATTGTAGTACTTGATGTGCCTTTCGCTGTTTATCGGTTATCACTTCTAATTTCCCTTTTAAATTACTTGCAACTTCTTTTCCACAACGAACACATCGATACTCTTTGATTTGATTTGTTATCTTATGAGTTACAACATACTTGTGTCCAAGCGAAATACAAAAAAATCCGGAAATTGAAAAATTAGATTTCATGATAATTAGGGAGGCTTAGATTAAAGCATCAAATATAAAAAAATTTATTATAATTTATCGATTAAGTGTTACAAAACATTGATTAAAAGCAGTTTTTTAACAATTTCATCATAATTTTCTACCATTCCCATATGCCCTCCTGTTAAAGCAATTAGTTTCATATTAGTTATTTTTGCCAAATTAGAAGCTACCGAAAAAGGAATTAGCGGGTCTTGTTTTCCGGCAATAAAAAATTTAGGAATGGTTAAGAGTTTGGCTATTTCGGTTCGGTCTTTTCTAATTTTCATTCCATTAAGAGCCGCTGTAATTCCGCACAAAGGAAACAATTTAGCTTCGGTTTTAAGTTGCGATATTTCAGAAGAAAATAATTTTCCGGAAGAAGGAAGAAACAAATTATTTATTGCCATAGAAACATATTTTTCTTTATTAAGCGTTGCCAAATTAATTGCCTGTTCTCTTTGCTTTTTTCTTTCGGGAGAATCTGATAGTGTACTAGAGTTTAACAAAATAATCGATTGTAATTTATCCGGAAATAATTCGGCAAAAGCCAATGCAACATAGCCACCCATAGAATGACCTATTAGGGTAACTTTATTAATTTTTGCCTCATCCAAAACCTCCTTTATCACTTTTGCTAACAACTCCATCGAATGAATTTCTGCCAAACAAGAACTTTTACCAAAACCCGGAAAATCAATACAAACCACCTTGTTTTTTTGCGCCAAAAAAGGCACTAACCGACTCCACATGGTACTGCTTTCTAAAAACCCGTGTAACAAAACAACCGCTTTCCCTTTTCCAGATAGGATATAATGTATGTTTTTGTTCATTTACACAAAAATAATAGTATTTTTATCAAGAATATGACAAAACGTCATTTTTAAATTTTGGCAATAGTTTTGTTAATTTTTAACCAATTCTTAACAAGAAAAATACTGTTAATATTGCATCTTTGTTAGCCTTTTAAATTTAAGATTAAAATCAAATAACAATGGAACAAACAAACCCAACATTAGATATTTCTGCTTTAAATGAAAAAATAGAACGCGAAAGTGCTTTTATCGAAATTCTTACCTTGGAAATGAATAAGGTAATCGTAGGGCAAAAACACATGGTAGAACGACTGTTAATAGGCCTTCTTGGAAGAGGACATATACTGCTGGAAGGTGTTCCCGGACTGGCAAAAACCTTGGCTATAAACACCTTGGCAAAAGCAGTTCACGGTGATTTTAGTCGCGTACAATTTACTCCCGATTTACTTCCTGCAGACGTAGTGGGTACACTAATTTACAATATTAAAGAAAATGATTTTAGCATTAAAAAAGGACCTATATTTGCCAACTTTGTATTGGCAGATGAGATTAACCGTGCTCCGGCAAAGGTACAATCGGCACTTCTGGAGGCAATGCAAGAAAAACAAGTAACCATTGGGGATGAGACTTTTACACTACCAAAACCATTTTTGGTAATGGCAACACAAAACCCTATCGAGCAAGAAGGAACCTATCCGCTTCCCGAAGCCCAAGTAGATCGTTTTATGTTAAAAACTGTAATTGATTACCCTAAAAAAGATGAAGAACAGCTTATTATAAGACAAAATTTAAAAGGTAATTTTGAGCAAGTAAACCCCGTTGTTGCCCTAGAGCAAATTTTAAAAGCACAACAAGCCGTGCGGGAAGTATATATGGATGAAAAAATAGAAAAATACATCCTCGATATTATTTTTGCTACCCGTACACCCGAAAAATACAACCTCCAAGAAATAAAACCTCTTATTAATTTTGGAGCCTCGCCTCGTGGTAGTATTAACCTTGCAATGGCTTCAAAATGTTACGCCTTTATTAAAAGACGCGGTTATGTGGTGCCCGAAGATGTTCGTGCAGTAATACATGATGTGCTTCGTCACAGAATAGGAATCACCTACGAAGCCGAAGCCGAAAATATCACCTCGGAAGACATCATTAATAAAATTGTAAATGTAATTGAAGTACCGTAATCACAATTTTTGAATTTTTGATAATAGCATTTTATAAGGTGTGAAAAAAGAAAAATGAATACCAAAGAGTTACTAAAAAAAGTACGAAAAATAGAAATAAAAACACGAAGGTTAAGCGACCACGTGTTTGGTGGTGAGTACCATAGTACTTTTAAAGGAAGAGGTATGACCTTTAGCGAAGTGCGACAATACCAATTTGGAGATGATGTTAGAAACATAGACTGGAATGTAACCGCCCGATACAACGAACCCTACGTAAAAGTTTTTGAAGAAGAGCGCGAACTTACATTAATGCTTATGATAGATGTAAGTGGTTCTGAATCTTTTGGAACCGCAACGCAATTTAAAAACGAAATCATTACCGAAATAGCGGCAACCCTAGCATTTTCGGCATTACAAAACAACGATAAAATTGGCGTTATACTTTTTTCAGACCAAATCGAACTTTACATCCCTCCTAAAAAAGGACGCTCTCACGTGTTACGAATTATTAGAGAGTTACTTGAGTTTTCACCTAAAAGTAAAAAAACCAATATTGCCGAAGCACTTAAGTTTTTTACTAATGTAACCAAGAAAAAAGCCATTGTATTTGTGCTTTCAGACTTTATGGACAGCAACTATAAAGACACCTTAAAAATCGTTGCAAAAAAACACGATGTTACCGGAATACGAATATTCGATATAAATGAAGAAGTTATCCCTAATATAGGAATGGTAGAAATGCAAGACCAAGAAACCGGCGAATTGCTTTTGGTTAATACCGCATCAAAAAAAGTAAGGAAGAGCTATTCAGAAAATTATAACCATCAAGTTGCCTATTTTGCCGATGCTTTTAGAAAAAGCGGTGCAGGCGCATTAAGTTGCCGAACCGACCAAAGTTACGTAAAACAACTATTAGGATATTTTAAAACAAGAGGAAGATAGATTTTGAGACCGGAGAAGTTAACTATGAAATTATTACAAAAAAACATACCGTTTAAACAACTTAGCGTTTATTTAGCTATCGCTTTTTTATTGGTTTCAAACAGTGCTCTTTCGCAAGTAACTTCAGCGATAGACACTACTACTATTAAAATAGGCGAAGAAATAAAATACGCCATTCAAGTTCAAACAGATACTACGGCTCAAGTGCTTTTTCCCGAAGGACAAACCTTTAAACCGCTTGAAGTAATAGAAAGTTACAAAACCGATACCCTTTTTAACAATGATAAAATAACCCTAATAAAAAAATACGGGCTTACCCAATTTGATTCCGGTCACTACACCATTCCGGTACAACGAGTAGTAATTAATAACAAACCCTACGACACCGATTCGGTTTTAGTTGAAGTACAAGATGTATTGGTAGATACTACCAAACAAAAAATGTTTGATATTAAACCTTTTATTGAAGTACCTAAACCCCCAACAGATTATACAAAATGGTTATATTGGTTGCTTCCTATACTAGCAATTATCGGATTACTTGTTTTTCTAATAATTAGAAGAAAAAAGAAAAAAGAAGAAGCAAAAAAACAACTTCCACCTTACGAAGAAGCCCTAACCGCTCTTCAAGAATTAGACAACTCATCCTTATTGCAAGAACACAAAGCAAAAGAATATTACTCTGCTTTAACCGAAATTGTAAAACGCTACATCGATAAAGAAGTGGACGATAGTGCGTTAGAAAGTACAACCAACGAACTTATACAGCGATTAAAACTTCATAAAGATGCGGGACATTTTAACTTCAACACAACAACTCTAAAAAAACTGGAAGCCATTTTAAAACGTGCCGATTTGGTAAAATTTGCCAAAATGCAAGAAGACGAAGGGCAAGCAAAAGTAGATAGAACTGTGGTTGAAGAAGTGATAAACGAAACCAAAGAGGCAATACCCGAACCAACCGAAGAAGAACTGCTTCAAAACCAACAATATCTTGAAGAACAACGCAAAAAACGCCGTAAAAAACGAAACCGTATTGCCTTTATATCAGTAACTTCAATACTTTTAGTTTTGTCAATAGTTGTTGTTTCAATTTATGGTGTTAATGGTGTAAAAGCTATTATCACCGGAAATACACCAAAAGCATTACTTGAAAAGCAATGGATAAAAAGCGAGTACGGAAATCCGGCGGTTATTATAGAAACTCCCGAAGTACTAATTAGAAAAGTACTTCCGGATACTTTACAAAGCAAAACTCCACAAGCACAAGTATTTCAATACGGAACTATTTTTAGTCCTCTTTGGATAACCGTTAGCACCATTTCGCTACCGCAAGGAACCGAAATAGATTTATCCCAAGCACTTGAACAAGGATTGCAAACTTTAGAAAATTACGGTGCCATAAATATGGTCGTAAAACAAGAAGAATTTAAAACCGAAAAAGGAATAGAAGGATTAAAAGGCTATGGAGAATTTAATCTGAAAAACAAAAAAGGAAAAATATTAAAAACACCTTTAAAATACGAAACCCTCTTGTTTAAGCAAGAAGGCGGATTACAAAATGTCTTACTCGTTTATAAAAAAGACGATGCCGATGCCGAACGAATTAAACAAAGAATTATCCGTTCTGTTGAATTAGAAATAACCAAAACAAAGCAAGAGTAAATGACACGAACATTTGAATTTGTAAACCCCGAGTTTTTCTGGTTGCTACTACTGCTTCCGGCAGTAGTGGTATGGTATTTCTTAAAGTACAAAAAACAAACGGCAGAATTAAAAATATCCAACATACAAGGATTTAAATCCAACGCCAATTGGCTAGCAAAATTCAGGCATTTGCTATTCGTGTTACGACTACTGGCAATAACGTTAATTATCGTTGCTATGGCTCGTCCACGTAATGTAGATGAATCTACTAAAATTGTTAAAACCAAAGGTATCGATATTGTTATTGCCATCGATGTTTCGGCAAGTATGCTGGCAAGAGATTTAAAGCCCAATCGGCTTGAAGCATTAAAAAAAGTAGCGGCACGATTTATAAATGCAAGACCAAATGACCGGATAGGGCTGGTAGAATATGCCGGAGAAAGCTACACCCGAACCCCACTTACCAGCGACAAATCAATTGTTTTAAAATCGCTTAACCAAGTAAAATACAACACGATTATCGAAGGAGGAACCGCAATAGGAATGGGATTGGCAACTGCCGTAAACAGGCTAAAAGAAAGCAAAGCAAAAAGCAAAATTATAATCTTACTAACCGACGGTGTAAACAACAGCGGTTTTATTGACCCAAAAATAGCCAGCGAATTAGCTTCCGAATACAAAATAAAAGTATATACCATAGGAATAGGAACAAACGGCAACGCACTATCTCCGGTAGCTATTAGACCCGACGGAAGTTTTGTTTACGATTACGCTCCGGTAGAAATAGATGTAAAATTACTTAAAGAAATAGCCAAAACTACCGGAGGAAAATATTTTAGAGCGACCAGTAATAGTAAACTAGCCGAAATTTATGACGAAATAAACAAACTGGAAAAAACCGATATTGAAGAGTTTAAATACAAAAGTTACGACGAAAAATACAGACCATTAGTGCTTCTGGCATTTGGATTGTTGCTGTTGGAAGCATTTTTGCGTCATACTTTTTTTAAGAGTTTTGTATAATAAAAAGTTAGCATTGCTTAAAAATTTATGTTTATATGTATCAATTAGAACAAACAAAATATTTTTACCTCTTGTTCACCATTTTGGTGTTGGCATTGCTGGTATTATGGCTTGTTTTATGGAAGAAAAGTACCCAAAAACGCTTTGCGAACCCTCAATTATTAAAAAAAATAAGCCCAAATAAATCTATTTTTAAAACCGTCTTAAAGTTTGTTATCCTTTCTCTATCTTTTACTTTGTTAAGTATTGCTCTGGTAAACCCAAAAATAGGCACTAAAATTGAAAACGTAAAACGAAGTGGCGTAGATGTTGTCTTCGCAATCGATGTGTCTAAAAGTATGCTTGCCGAAGACATCGCACCCAATAGGATAGAAAAAGCTAAACAACTAGTAAACCAAATTATTAACAACTTGGCAGGAGACCGAATAGGAATTATAGGATATGCCGGAAGCGCATTCCCGCAATTGCCCATTACAACCGATGTTGGAGCCGCTAAACTTTTTTTAAATAACATGAACACCAATATGGTTTCATCACAAGGAACGGCTATTAAACAAGCTATCGAACTTGCCGAAACCTACTACAACGATGAAAATCAAGCTAATAAAGTGTTGTTTATTATCTCAGACGGAGAAGACCATGAAGGCGATGCCGAAACCACGGCAGAAGAAGCTGCAAAAAAAGGAATTCGAATCTTTACCATTGGTGTAGGAACTAAAAAAGGAGGTCCCATACCCATTAAACGAAACGGTATTTTACAAAATTACAAACGCGACCAAAACAACCAGCAAGTAATTACTCGATTAAACGAAGAAACACTGCTAAAAATAGCACAAGCCGGAAACGGCACGTATAGTAACGGGAGCAACACCAAAGAAGTGGTAGAAAAAGTAAAAGAAATACTGAACAAAATGGATAAAAAAGATTTTGAAACCAAACAATTTACCGACTTTAAAGACCAATTTCAATGGTTTTTATTGGGTGCATTACTCCTTTTGGTTTTAGACATCTTTTTATTGGAAAGAAAAACAGCTTGGTTAAAAAAATTAAACTTGTTTAATGAAGAACTATAAATTTACATATTATTTACTAGTTGTTTTATTGGCAATTTCAACAAATGGAATGGCACAAGAAAAAGACAGTCTGGCTTTAAAAAAACAATATAACAAACTTGTTTACGAAGCACAGAAAGATCTTCAAAATAACAATTTTGCACAATCGGAAGCCAAATTAAGAGAGGCTATTGCGCTTAACCCGAATAATCCCGTTGCAAAGTACAATCTTGGAACCGCTTACTACAATAAAAAACTAAATAACGAAGCACAACTCCGGTTTAAACAAGCCACAGGAATAGCAAAAAACAAACAAGACAAACACAAAGCTTTTCATAATTTGGGCAATACCTTTATGAACCGAAAAAACTATAAAGCAGCAGTCGAATCCTATAAAAATGCACTTCGTAACAATCCTAAAGACGACCAAACAAGGTACAACTTGGCATTAGCTAAAAAATTACTGGAAGAGCAACAAAAAAACAATAAAAATAACAAGGATAATAAAGATAATAAAGACAAAAACAAAGAAAAAAACCAAAAAGACAACAAAGACAACAAAGATAA
>WFXA01000154.1 GCA_015490835.1 Flavobacteriaceae bacterium
CGCATAATAATATTTAAAATTTTCTAGATTATTTTTTTTAAGAGGTTACAAAAATTAATAGTATTTTTGTTTTTTTTTTCTGAAAAGGAATAGAATTGAGTAAAAGTTAAACAAAACGAATATGAAAACGGTACAATTTAGAGAAGCAATAGCTGAAGCAATGAGTGAAGAAATGCGAAGAGACGAAAGCATCTTCTTAATGGGAGAAGAAGTAGCACAATACAACGGCGCGTATAAAGCAAGTAAAGGTATGTTAGACGAGTTTGGGGCAAAAAGAGTGATTGATACACCAATTTCCGAAGCAGGATTTTCAGGAATTGCAATCGGCTCTGCTATGAATGGAAATAGACCAATCGTGGAGTTTATGACTTTTAATTTTTCGTTAGTAGCTATAGACCAAATAATAAATAACGCTGCTAAAATGCGCCAAATGAGTGGCGGACAATTTAATATACCAATCGTTTTTAGAGGACCCACCGGTTCTGCCGGACAATTAGCTGCAACCCACTCACAATCTTTCGAAAATTGGTACGCCAATACACCCGGATTAAAAGTGGTGGTTCCCAGTAATCCTAAAGATGCTAAAGGGTTGCTAAAAAGTGCTATTAGAGACGACGATCCGGTAATCTTTATGGAAAGCGAACAAATGTATGGTGATAAAGGTGAAATTCCCGAAGGTGAATATCTTATACCCCTTGGAGTTGCAGATATTAAACGTAAAGGAAAAGATGTAACCATCGTTTCGTTCGGAAAAATTATTAAAGAAGCGTATAAAGCTGCCGATGAACTTTTAGAACAAGGTGTTGAATGTGAAATTATAGACTTGCGTACCATACGCCCAATGGATTATAAAGCCATTATTGAGTCGGTTAAAAAAACCAATCGGTTGGTTATTTTAGAAGAAGCTTGGCCCTTCGGAAATGTGGCTACCGAAATCACCTATGAGGTGCAAAAACAAGCCTTTGATTACTTGGATGCACCCATCCAAAAATTAAACACAGCAGACACACCGGCACCATTTTCGCCGGTTTTATTAGAAGAATGGCTTCCTAACAGTAATGATGTTGTTAAAGCTGTAAAAAAAGTATTGTACAAAAATTAAGTCTTGTTACCTACTTTTTTAAATTCCAACCAAACACAACTTGTAGAAATTTTTAAACAAATGAAACATAGTTTCTATGTATTAATATTGTTTTTAACTTCCATTGTTTATTCCCAAACAAAAGTTAGCGGTGTGGTACAAGATAGTACAGGAGAGCCTATTGCTTACGCCAATGTGTTCTTTAAAGACTCAACCATTGGTACCATTACTGATGAAGCCGGAAAGTTTTATTTAGAAAGTAAAGATGATTATAACACGTTAATAGTATCGTTTGTAGGTTATAAAGAAAAAGAACTAAACCTTTCTAAAAAGGTTTCCTTTAATATAATAATTACTTTAGAAGAAGAAGCCGCATCATTAGATGAAGTTGTGATTATCTCAGGAAAACAACCCAAAAAAAACAACCCTGCAATTGCTATACTTCGAAAAATCTGGGAACATCGAAGAGAAAACGGAGTTAAAAAGTTTGATCAATACCAATACAATAAATATGAGAAAATAGAATTTGACTTAAATACCATAGACTCGGCTTTAATGAAAAGCAAAATCTTTAAAGGAATGGAGTTTATTTTTGAGCAAACCGATACATCAAAAATAACAGGTAAAACCTACCTTCCTATTTTTATTAATGAGACCTTCTCTAAAGTGTATGGTGATAATGAGTTAAAACAAGAAAAAGAAGAAATAATCGGTAATAAAAATTCTGGGTTTCAAAACAACCAAGCACTTATTGCTTTTGTAAAAGATTTATACAGCGATTACAATGTGTACGACAATTATTTAAAGTTTTTTGATAAGGCTTTTACCAGCCCGTTATCCCGTACCGGAATTGGTGTTTACAATTATGTGTTGCTGGACAGCGCCTATATCGATAACAAATGGTGTTATAATATTGTGTATTACCCAAGACGAAAAAACGAACTTACTTTTAAAGGCGATTTTTGGGTTAATGATACCACTTGGGCAATTAAAGAAATAAATCTTCAAGCCTCTAAAAGTGCCAATTTAAACTGGGTAAGAGATGTCTATATCGAGCAAGAATTTGAAGTGCTAAACGATTCGGTTTTTCTTATTACTCGCGATTATTTTATGAGTGATTTTAGTTTGCGAAAAAAAGAAAAATCAAAAGGCATTTACGGAAAACGTACTACGCTTTACAACAACTATGTTTTTGACGTTGAGAAAGATAAAAAATTTTACAAACAAGAAGAAGCCGATCCTTACACCGAAGAGGTGTTAAACAGACCCGATGATTTTTGGGATAAAAACCGGATGGAACCCCTGAACAAAGACGAAAAAGGAGTTTATATAATGTTAGACACTTTAAAAACCGTACGGCGATTTAAAAACTTATACAGTTTAGCTTCAACCTTGGCAAGTGGCTATTACGAGTTTCCAAATTTCGATTTTGGACCTGTTTTTTCAACTTTCGGATTTAATGAAGTAGAAGGATTGAGACTTCGTGCCGGAGGCAGAACCTATTTTGGTCAAAACGACCCTTGGCGTATCGAAGGTTTTGGTGCTTACGGTTTTAAAGACCAAAAATTTAAGTTCGGCATATCGGGTAAAGTACTACTCGATAAAAAAACAAGATTAATCGTTTTTGGCGGACACCGTAGTGATGTAGAACAAATAGGTGCAAGTTTAACCACCTCGTCTGATGTACTTGGTAGAAGTTTAGCATCTTCCTCATTACTTACAGTTGGTGCAAATGATAAACTCACCAAAATTAAAATGACCACTTTTGGGTTTGAAATAGAACCTGCAAAAAACTTTATTACCCGAATTACAACCAGATACAGAACGCTTGAATCTGCATCGCCCACCTTTAGTTTAGATTATTTTACTTCCGGCGGAAATGTAAAATCTACAGTTACGCAACCCGAAGTTGAGGTAAGCCTTAGTTACACTCCAAAACGTAAAACAACGGGTTATGGAGTAGAACGAATGGTGGTTAATTATGGAAACTTCTCTACCTTTTTTGTATCTTATACCAAAGGAATAAAGGATTTTATGAATGGCGATTTTGAGTATCAAAAAATTCAAACATTATTTACCAAACCTTGGAATATTGGTGGAATTGGAAGATTATACACTACCGTTGAAGCTGGAAAAACCTTTGGTGAAATACCGTTGGGTTTATTAAGTCCCATCCCCGGAAACCAAACCTATTTTAGTATTTACAATACGTTTAGCCAATTAGATTTTTATGAATTTGTTAGTGATACGTATGTATCTTTTTATATGCGACATAACTTTGGAGGAAGAGTATTTTCAAGGATTCCTTTCCTAAAAAAACTTAATCTACGAGAGGTAGTTTCTTTTAGAGGTGTTTACGGGCAAATTTCAGATAAAAACAGAATCTTAAATGCTTCTAATATTAGCTATCAAGCTCCGGAAGATATTTATTGGGAGTGTAGTTTTGGTGTGGGAAATATTTTTAAGGTTTTTCGATTAGATTTTAACTTTCGAGGTAATTACCTTTCTAATCCAAATGCTCGAAAATTTGGAGTAACCGGAGTTTTTGGTTTTTCGTTTTAAAAAAATGTCCTATATTTATTTCATACAAAAAACACCTTGCTTTAATCTATTTAGTCCGAAAAATCTGTTGAAAAGAAAATACGAAATAACCAATACGTTTTCTGATATTTTAAAATTTAGGAAGTGGTATTATTTAATAATTTGGCTTGGATTTTTTTACTTCCAATACTCAAAGCAACCTGTTTTGCAATCAACTACAAGCAATAGATTTCATTATTAAAAACTACCATTTTCAGCCAAAAAAGTTAACGATTCTCTATCAAAAGCTGTTTTTAATCTGTTTTTAAAAAAAATAGACCTCGACGGCAGAATGATTACTGCAAAACAAATAGCCTAGTTTCGAAAAGATATTTTTCAAATAGATGATTATATAAATTCGAAATAATGCAATTTTATTCAAAAAACATGTAACTGTTAATATTTCACAAAACAAAGAAACTAAAGCTCAATTAAAAAATGCTCAAAATATAGC
>WFXA01000155.1 GCA_015490835.1 Flavobacteriaceae bacterium
ATCTTTTAAAAGCGTGGGGTGTGAATTCAATCATTCGCCAGTTATCGCCGTAACTTTTAACAAAAAAATGCAGCGGACAGTTTAAAGCGTCACTTTTTTTGCTTGCGCAAAAACGCACCACTTCAAACCGCACGCTGATTTTAATCGTTAGAAGCGCCCGCAAGCGGCCACTTCTAACGGGGTGGCGATCAAGGATCGGTGGTTAGGCCGCTTGCGCGCCTTCTAACAACCGATCAACCTGACCTGGTCCGCCCCAAAAAATTAAAATTTTTTGTGACGAAGCCAGGCAGGTTATCGCCACCCCGTTATATGTAAAATAAATCGAGGCAACAATAAACAATGAAAGGTAATCGTTAAAGAATGAGTGATTTTAAATTTATAGATTTATTTGCTGGTATTGGTGGTTTCCACATTGCGATGGAGTCACTAGGTGGAGAATGTGTTTTTGCTTCAGAAATAGACACTTTTGCTAGAAAAACATATGAACATAACTTCAAAAAATCAAACCCCTCTCTTTTTGATGAAGGGATGTTTAATGATGATATAAGAAAAATAAACCCTACAGATTTACCTGATTTTGATGTTTTGTGTGCGGGCTTTCCATGTCAACCTTTTAGTCAAGCAGGTCATAAAAGAGGCTTTAATGATACACACAAGTCTGAGAGAGGTAATTTATTTTTCAATATTGTCGAGATATTAGAAGCAAAAAAACCTAAAGCATTTTTCTTGGAGAATGTGCGAGGCATTGTTAATCACGATAATGGCAACACTTTTAAAATTATTCGAGAGATTATTGAAAATGAACTTGGATACAGTTTTCACTATCAAGTAGTAAAAGCATCTGATTATGGATTACCGCAACTAAGACCAAGAACATTTATGATTGGATTTAAAAATGAAGGGGTGCTATCAAATTTCTCTTTCCCCCCTAAAATACCTCTAAAATTTAATATGTCTAATGTTTGGGAAGGTGATTGCTCAAGGGAAATTGGATTTACCTTAAGAGTTGGTGGGCGAGGTTCAAATATTAATGATCGTAGAAACTGGGATTCATACCTTGTTGATGGTGAAGTAAAAAAAATAATGCCTGAACAAGCACGAAAAATGCAGGGTTTTCCTGAAACTTTTGAGTTTCCAGTTGCTAATACGCAAGCAATGAAGCAGCTAGGTAATAGTGTTGCCATTGATGCCATTAAGGCATGTGGCAAAGCTATGATAACTCATTTAGAAACATTAACAAATACTGGAGAAAATATGGCAAATACCAAAAATAAAGGGGAATGGACAGAGCTATATTCATTCTTAAAACTCATAAATGACAAAAAGTTAATGCTTGCTGATAAAGACCTTAATATTAAAGGTAGTTTAGAGCATTTTAATGTAACCAAAGTAACAACACTAAATATTGTAGAGTCTTGTTATTTGCAAGATAATGATGAAGTTTTAGTAAAAAATGGCACTACAGGTATTGAAAAGAAAATTAAAGTATCTAATTTTTTAAATAAAAATATTCTAAAAAAACTATCAGATGCCATAAAAATGGGAAGCAGGACCTTTAATATCCCTGAGTTTAATTTAATACAAAATAGGTTGGGTATTTCTATTATAAAAGGTGGGAATAGCAATCAAAAAGCAGATATTGTTTTAGATATAAACAACAACCAAGTTTCAAAAGAAAACGAAGGTTTTGGAATTAAATCCTATTTAGGAAGTAAACCGACTTTACTTAATGCGTCTGGAAATACTAATTTTATCTTTGAAATTTCAAATTTTGAACCAAGTAAAATCGATGTTGTGAACTCAATTGACACTAGAACAAAGTTAAAAGATAGAATTGAAAAAATTCATACTCTAGGAGGTACATTTAGGTTTAGTAAAATAGAAACTGAATCAATGGAATATAATCTTTCAATGGTGGATAGTTCAATCCCTGAAATAGTATCAACGATGTTACTGGAGTTTTATCTAAATAGAACGAATGGAATAAGCCCCAATTTGGAAAATATATTTAATAATGGAAATACATTTGGCTCTGACTTAATCTCTTTGCAGGTAAAAGTAAAGCGGTTATTGGTTGCGATATTGCTTGGTTTTTTCGCAGGTAAAAAATGGGATGGTAGTTATGTATCTAATGGCACAATCGTTGTAAAAGAGACGGGAGAACAAGTAGGTTTTCACATTATCGATATGAATTCATTAGAAAATTATTTATTTGAAAATATTAAATTTGATACTCCATCAACCACTAGACATAGATTTGGTAGTCTAATTTTAGAAAATGATGGGAAGCTTTATTTCAAACTTAACATGCAACTAAGATTTTAAAAACACATAACAAAAACATGCACTCAGACAAAATAAAGCTGCGTTCGTTCCTCACTACGCCTTATTTTGCTGGTGATGTTGGCGTTAGAAGCGCCCGCAAGCGGCCGCTTCTAACGGGGTGGCGATCAAGGATCGGTGGTTAGGCCGCTTGCGCGCCTTCTAACAACCGATCAACCTGACCTGGTCCGCCCCAAAAAATTAAAATTTTTTGTGACGAAGCCAGGCAGGTTATC
>WFXA01000156.1 GCA_015490835.1 Flavobacteriaceae bacterium
AGTTTATGTTAGAGAATGTAAGCGTACCACAAACACCTGAATGGGAAGCCTTGGATTGTGATGGCGATGGAGTAAGTAACGGACAAGAATTGATAGATGGTACAGATCCACTAGATATGTGTGATTTCATCTTAGCGAATCAGTCAGTAACGCCTAGTCAAGAATGGTTAGATGCCGATTGTGATGATGACGGATTAAATAATGGGGGTGAGTTAGACGAAGGAACCGATCCGTTAGATGAAGATACCGATGGTGATGGTGTACTTGATGGTGATGAAGTGTCAGATGGTACTGATCCGTTAGCTATTTGTGATTATGTTTTCATCAGTCAAACCGTTACTCCTTCAGATGAGTGGAATGCTTTAGATTGTGATGGTGATGGTGTAATCAATAGTCAAGAGATTGAAGATGGCACCGATCCAACAGATATTTGTGACTTTGATTTTAACAGTCAAGACATTACTATCGTAACTCAAGAATGGTTAGATGCCGATTGTGATAACGACGGAATCATTAATGTCGATGAGTTAGGAGATGATGATGGTGATGGAACTCCGGATTATGAAGAAGTTAATAATGGAGATCCAAATGCAGAAGACGGGTTAGAATACTTTGATATTATGACTCCAAATGGCGATGGATTAAACGATGTATTTGTAATACGAGGAATACATAAGTATCCAAACAATATTTTAAAGATATTTAATCGTTGGGGAGTTAAAGTATATGAAACACAAGGTTATGGTGTAGATGAGAACTTCTTTAGAGGTTATTCAGATGGACGTGTAACCATTAACAGAGGAGAAAGGTTACCGGTAGGTACGTATTACTTTGTGTTGGATTATGTAAATGATGCAGGACAAAACAAACAATTAGCCGGGCCGCTTTATATTAACAGAAGATAATCATTATATAATAAAAAATACCTACCGGAGTTACACTTCGGTAGGTCTAATAATTAAACCTATGAAAAATTTTTACGTAACCGTTTTAGTTCTATTAGTTTTAGGGTTTTATACAAACACTTCATACGCGCAACAAGATGCGCAGTACACGCAGTATATGTATAATACGTTAAGTATAAATCCTGCCTATGCGGGTTCTCGAGATGTATTAAGTTTTGTTGGCTTATACCGGAGTCAGTGGGTTGGTTTACGGGGAGCTCCTCGAACCTTTACAGCCTCGTTACATTCTCCGGTTGGAGAAAGAGTAGGCTTGGGACTTAATATAACTAATGATGAGATATTTATTTCGAGGGAGACCTATATCGATGTTGATTTCAGTTATACTATAGATGTTTCCGACAAAGGTCAGTTAGCTTTTGGTTTAAAGGCAGGGGGGCATTTATTGGATATTGACAGTAACAGGGCTTATCAGGGTCCTTTTCAGGGTCAGGATCCGGATTCACAGATATTTATAGACAACAAGTTTTCTCCTCAGTTTGGTCTTGGAGCCTATTATTATACCGATAGGTTTTATTTAGGCTTAAGTGTTCCTAATATGTTGGAGACTGAGCATTATGATGAGTCCAGTAATAGTAATAATTCTAGTGCAACGGCAAGAGAGCGCATAAATTTTTATGCTATTACGGGTTATGTTTTTGATTTAAATAAGGACATAAAGTTAAAGCCTGCGATATTAACTAAAGTTGTAGATGGGTCTCCGTTACAATTAGATTTGTCTGCAAACTTTTTGTTTAATGACCGATTTTATTTAGGTGCTGCTTACCGTTGGAGTGCGGCATTAAGTGGTTTGGTAGGTTTTCAGGTAACGGATCAGATAATGCTTGGGTTTGCTTACGACAGGGAGACCACTGAGTTACAGCAATATAATGATGGTTCATTTGAATTTTTCTTACGTTTTGAATTATTCAAAAAACACGATAGACTTATAAGTCCTCGATTCTTCTAAAAATTTGAAAATGAAAAACAATATGAGACATAAATTACAATTAGTGGTTGTTATTTTTTTGATGATAACAACGGTCTTTTTTGCCCAAGACGACAAAAAGGTTAAAAAGGCTGACCGGGAATTTGATCAATATGCTTTTGTTGATTCCCGCGATATTTATCTAAAAGTTGTAGAAGCGGGATATGCTTCACAAGATTTATATCAACGATTAGGTGATTCCTATTATTTTAATGCAGAACTACCAAGTGCTGCAAAATGGTATGGCCTTTTAGTAGAATCATATGGCGATAGTGTAGATTCCGAGTATTATTTTAGGTATGCACAATCTTTAAAAAGTCTTAAGCAATATGCGGCGTCAGATCGAATAATGGATCAATTTTTTGCAAAAAATCCAAATGATAAACGCGCACAGTTTTTTCAGAATGAAAAGAACTATTTAGCATTAATTGAAATGCAATCGGGAAGGTTTGAATTAACGCCGTTAGAAATTAATTCGGAACTATCCGATTTTGCCCCTTCTTTTTATCAAGGAAGTTTGGTTTTTGCCTCTAACCGTAAAGGAAAAGGAGTGTCTAAAAACATACACGAGTGGAATAACCAGCCTTTTTTAGATTTATATGTTGTTAGTCCTGGTGAAGATAACGAAGCAACCCGACTAACAAAAAAGCTTAACACTAAATATCACGAGTCAACGGCGGCTTTTACTAAAGATGGCAATACGGTTTATTTTACAAGAAACAACTATACGCACAAACAATATCAAGAAGATAGTAAAGGTACTAACTTATTAAAATTGTACCGGTCTAAGCGGGTAGATGGAAAATGGAGTGAGCCTGAGGAGTTGCCTTTTAACAGTAACGAATATTCGGTTGCGCATCCTGCATTAAGTCCGGACGAAAAAACGCTTTATTTTGCCAGTGATATGCCGGGAGGAAGCGGACTGTCTGATTTGTATAAAGTTTCAATAGAAGGCGATGGATTTGGAACGCCTCAAAATTTAGGAAATGTTATAAATACCGAAGGAAGAGAAACGTTTCCTTTTATAGCACAAAATGGTGATTTATATTTTTCAAGCGATGGTCATTTAGGGTTAGGAGGGTTGGATGTTTTTGTTTCGGAACAGAAACAAGATGGTGGCTATGGAGAAGGATATAATATTGGAGAGCCTGTAAATAGTAGTGCCGATGACTTTACCTTTATCATAAACTCAACTTCGGGATTAGGATATTTTGCTTCTAACAGAGAAGGAGGAATGGGGAGTGATGATATTTATTCATTTAAACAAATTGAAGCACCAATTAAAAACTGTGTACAAACTGCAAGAGGTACCGTTCGGGATAAAGATACCGATGAAGTTATTGAAAATGCTACAGTTCTTTTATTAGATGAAAATAACAATGTAATAAATGAAACTATTTCTGCCATTGATGGTACCTTTAACTTAGGACAAGTAGATTGCAATAGTCGTTATTCTGTTCGAGCAAGAAAAGAAAAATACGATCCGGATGAAAAGTCATTTGTAACTAGTGATGCTTTTGATGCAAATTTAAAATTAAGTTTGTATTTAAATCCACAGGCAGAATTAACAATTGGAGAAGATTTAAATAAAATTTTAGATTTAAACCCTATTTATTTCGATTTGGATGAGTCGTATATTAGACCCGATGCAGAGATTGAATTACAAAAAGTAATAGCATTAATGAAGCAGTATCCAAAGCTTAAAATAGACGTACGTTCGCATACCGATAGTAGAAATACTCACGAGTATAATATGAAACTATCACAACGAAGAAATGTTGCTACAATGGCATATCTTATTGAAAAAGGAGGTATTTCTCCAGGCAGATTAACCGGAAGGGGTTACGGAGAAACGCAATTGGTAAATGGTTGTGCCGACGGAATAGAATGTAGTGAAGAAATGCACCAACTTAACCGTAGAAGTGAATTTATTATTGTAGAGAAATAAGGGTAATAGAAATTATAGAAACAAAAAACCACCCAATTTGGGTGGTTTTTTGTTGCTTTTTGGGATAGTATCGGCTAATGGCATTAATAATGTTGGAGTAATAGCTCTATTATTTGAATAAAAATTATACATTTATTATCAATCCCATCCTAAACGTTTATAAAAATCAATAAAAAAGAGAATGAATTTAAATAACACTTTCCTGCTTCTCTAAAAATCCTTCCTACCCGCTTTCCTATTTATTAACCAAGCAGGGATTAATACCCAAGTAAACAAGACAAAAAGTGAAATAAATAACCCTAAACTAGTCCCAAAGAACTCTTTAAAAACTGCTCCTGTGTAACCTAATAAAGCAGAGATGTCCAGTTTTAGCAGAATAAGAGTTCTGGATAAGTCTATTGGATTTAGCATCATAGAAATAAGTGCAAATTTATCTAAAGGATATTCTTGAAATTTAATAGCTAAAATCATAAAAACACCATCATAAACTACTGCCAAAAGTAACCAGACCAATATGGCATACCCAAACCCCTTAATCTTATTTTCGTTTGCCAAAGCAATGTTATAGGCTAATGCTACAAAAATAAAGTTTAAAAATGCCCCAACAACCAGCAACAAGCCAAAATCAAAAATGGCAGCCGATTTAAAAAGTCCGTACAGTACAAAAGGAATACCAATACCCAGAACTAAACTTAAGGTTAATGAAATAGAAACGCCCAAATATTGCCCCATAAAAATGGTGCTGCGTTTTATAGGTTGGGCAAGGAGCAATTCGGTAAATTCTTTTGAATTGTAATAATACATCACGCCAAAAATAGTACCAATAAGCGGCGTTAAAACAATTATGATGTTTAGTAAGGTGATGATGGCTTTGTTAATATCGTTGTTTAAAAAAAGGAGTACAAATCCTAAAATCAGATAAAAAATAAAATAAACATAACTCCATCTGCTTCTTAGTAAATCATAGATACTGTATTTTAATATTTTAAGCATGATTAGGTTGGTATTGTTTAGAAATTAATTGCGCAATAGCGTGTTCCAGATTTTCTTGTTTGGTTTGTGCTTTTAGAGTAGTAACGCTACCTTTAAAGTAAATTTTTCCATCTAATAAAAAAACAATTTCGTTTGCCAATTCTTCTACTACACTCATAATGTGGGTTGTGATAAGAATGGTTTTTCCGTTGTCTCGTTCCTTTTTAATTAAATCTTTTAAATAAATTAAAGCAATGGGGTCTAATCCGGTTGTGGGTTCGTCTAAAATAATTAAATCACTGTTAAACATAAAGGTTAAAACAATATTTACTTTTTGTTTTGTACCGCCTGAGAGGTTTCCTAATTTTTTTTTCAGAAAAGGTTGTAAGTCGAATTTTTCGATAAGTTCGTTTTCATTGGCGGTTTTTGGTCTTAAATTTTTTACCATTTTAATGAGTTCTATCACTGAAAGATTGGCTGGGAAATTGGCTATTTGTGGTAAATAATTAAGGTTGTTACGATATTTCCATTGTTTTAAAACGCTTTTATCATGGTATTTTACTTCGCCTTTATTGGGTATTACCATCCCGAGCAAGCATTTTATTAATGTTGTTTTTCCCGAACCATTAGGTCCTAAAACAGCAAATACACCACCTTTGTCTATGGTTAAATCCAGACCATCTAAAACGGTTAGTTTGCCAAATTTTTTATATAATTGAGTAATTTCTATCATATTAATCTTTTATTGGGTCTATTGGGTTCATTAAGGGTTTATTGTCTTTTAAATTATCAGGTGTAAATACGGGTGAAACTTTTTCGGAAAAATTAATAATATCTACAAACAAGCTTCTAAGTAAAACCAATGTTTCGGGCGTATTGTTTACTACATATGAAAATAATTTTACGGGTCTAAAAGGGACGTCTCCAATACCGTTTTTGTCAATATCATAACCGTTGTATTCGCTCCAATAATTGGCTTCAAATTTATTGTCATTAAGTCTGCTGTTATAGGATAAATCAAAGGCATTGTGCATAAAATTATTAAACTCAAACGTATTGACATAGCAACCGCCTGTAAATTTTAATGCCCAGCCATTGCGTATAAAATGGTTTTTTTGGTAGTCTATTCGGGAGCAACCGTCTATGTTAATGCCTATGGTATTTTGTTCAAAAACATTATCGTGAATGTTAGCGTCGTAAATTTCTTTTAATAATAATCCGTACGAAGCAGATCCCCAATTAAAATGAAAGGTGTTGTGATGCATTTCAATAAATTTTGAAAACATTACGGCAACTCCGGCACCGTTTGATTTAAACTCATTTTGGTAATATTCGTTATGGTTAGAGAACATAAAATGCAAGCCATATCGTATATTATGCTCACTTGTATTGTTGTAAATATGGCTTTTATTTACAAATTCAAGATAAATGCCGTCTCGCATTCCCGAAATGTTATTTTGTTCAATTCGCATATGGTCGCATTTCCACATATGCACACCATTCCCCGAAGAGGTTTCGTTTTTAGACTCTCCTTTAATTTGGTTGTTTTTTAAAACTCCATACGATGAACTTTGTATGATAAAAGCATAAAATACATGGTCGAAAATATTGTTTTTTAATTCAAAATTTTCACTTTTTGAAACAAATATACCTGCAATTTCTTTGGTATAGCTCATTCCTACATTAATAAAATGCAATCCCGAAATGCTAAAATTAGTAGCTTTTACAGTAAAAATGCTTTCGGTATTGTTTTCGCCATCCAATACAGGTTTATCTTCGCCTATAATATGAACAGATTTATTAATAGTAATTAAATGTTCTTTATAAGTTCCCTTTTTTATAAAAATAGTATCTCCGTCTTGAGCCAGCGCAACTCCGTCTTTAATACTTTTAACCTCACAAGTAGCACAAACGGTTATGATTTTAGATTGTGAAAATACCGAAGCATATAAGCCGAAAGCAAAAATTAGTAAGAAGCGATATTTTTTAAAGATTGGCATCACGTTATTTGGATAGTTTGGCTTTAATTTGATTCCAGTTATATAATTTTCCGCCCGTTTCATCTGCTGTTTTTTGAGCAGTTTTTTTTGAAGAAAAAGCAGAAAGGTTTGCTCCCATAGGGCTTTTTATCTTTTCTGAAATTAGATAGGTTGCCGATGTGGCATTTATTAAATTGCCCGGGTTGGCATAATCTGCTACCAAAATATACGCCATGTTGTCTTCATTATTGTCTTTATTAAGTTTCCAGATAAGACACTCAACCGAATCAAAGGGGTAGGAGCGACCTTTTTTGGTTACATATTCTGCGGCGTGTGTATTATCTACAACCGTCATATCACAATTATAACAATGGTCATGACCGTACTTAATTTCTTTGGGTTTTACATTACAAGAAATAATTGAAAAAAAGATAATAATTCCTAATAGTATAAACTTTTTCATGATAGTTTTATAAATTAAGTGTAAAGATGTAACAAAACGAGCAAATTTTTATAAAAAATGCTCGCTTTTTAAAAATAGTAACAAATGATGTTATTAGTTTTTTTCTTTTTTCCCTCTAAAAAAAGCGAGTAAAGACAAAACCATACCGGTTGCCATTAAGTAGGCTCCCATTGCAGGATAAGAATATACCTCAAAATTAAGTATTTTTTTATACCCAAAAAATGGAGGTTGGTAGCCCATGAGTTCTCCTGTTTCCGGGTCGGTAATTTTGAGTATAGCGTTGGGGTCTAAGTTATGTCCATAACTGCTAAGCCATAAATAAAAATCGTATAAACCGGCAATGCCTAAAAGTAACATAACTACAAACCAAGTTAGGTATAATTTTGGATTTCCTTTAAAACCTGCAAACAAACCAAAAGCAATCATGATACCAACCACTATTGGAAATACAGTGAACTCGATAAAGGGTTCCACTTTTTTCGCAACAACATTTTCCTCTGTAGGTAGATGTTTCATACCAATGTAATGATTTAATAAATCAATATTTTTAACATCGTTAAATTGCACTCCGTCAGAGAGGTGCGTAATATGGATATTTAATCCCAGAGGTTCTGGGTATTGAGGAGCTAGTAATGTGATTTTCCACAACGGAAACAGATATAAGGCAGCTAATAAGAGAGCTCCAATAATCATTAATATTTGTGATCTTTTCATGATTTAAAGATTTAGAAAGTTTGCTTGATTTTGTACTACAAATTTACAATACAATTAGGTGGTTTTATGTAACAAAACTTACATAAAAGATTAATTTATCCTTTTTTAATATTGTGTTTTACAGCAACGTGATTAAAAAAACGAGTAATTCCTTTTTTTGAATTACTCGTTTTTTAAATGTTAGAAATTATTTTAATTATTCTTCACCGGGAACATCACCGTCTAATGTATATTTTATAGGTGTGTTAGATCCTCTTGGTGAAACACGTACATAACCTTGCATTTCTTGGTGTAATGCAGAGCAGAAATCGGTACAATAGAAAGGCCATACACCTACTTGTTTTGGTTCCCAAACAAATGTTGTAGTTCTTCCCGGCATCACTAATAACTCGGAGGTATTTGCACCTATCATTGATATACCGTGAGGCACATCATAATCTTGTTCTAAGTTGGTAACATGGAAAAATACTTTGTCGCCTACTTTTACTCCTTCAATATTATCTGGTGAGAAGTGTGACCGAATCATCGTCATATAAATATGTACTTCATTTCCTTTACGAACAACTCTACTGTCTGCTTCATTTTTAACAGCGTAAGGGTGCGTGTTTTTGTCTAATTTATATATTTTTTTAGATTTTGGAGCTACTTTATCAGCAGCTATACCTGCTGCATAATGGGGTTCTCCAACGGTTGGAAAATCTAATAAAAGTTCTAGCTTATCGCCTGATATATCAAACAATTGGGCGGATTGACAAACTTCGGGACCGGTTGGCAAGTAACGGTCTTTGGTAATTTTATTCATTGCTACCAAGTACTTATCGTCCGGTGTTCTGGAGTTACCGCCCGGAATCATTAAGTGACCCACAGAATAGTAAACAGGGTGTCTGTCTAAAACTTTTAAGTCTTTTACATTCCACTTAACTACTTCGGAAGAAATAAAGAAAGTGGTATAGGCATTACCTCTGGTATCAAACTCTGTGTGTAAGGGTCCTAAACCGGGTTGTTCTAATACTCCGTAATTTACTGCTTCAAATTTAATGATTGGAATTCCGTAAGCATCTCCATCAAAATCTTTGTTCTCGATAGCTTTCATCATTTTAGAAAACGAGTGAATGGTCATAGCTGCAGCTAATTTACCGCTACCTATAATATATTCACCTGTTGGATCTACATCACAACCGTGTGGCGATTTTGCGGTTGGTAAAAAGTAAATGGCACCGGGTACTTCTTTTGGTTCCACTATTAAAACATCTTTTTTCATAGTTGTTACAGCCATATGCTTGTTGTCGTCCCAAACATTATGGGCATAATTAGCCGGTACTCTTTTCCCGCCACCGTTAGCTACATATTCCGAAATCTTTTTCCAGTTTACGGCAGCTATAAAATCTTTGTCGTTTTGCGAAGCGTTAACTTCTAATAGAGTATTTGCTTCTTCGGTATTGTAAGTTGTAAAGAAAAACCAATCGCTTGACTTGTTTCTTCCGGGGTGAGCTTTGTCATAATCAAACCCAGGCATCATAACTTGAAAGTCGATATTCATATTTCCTGTTTCTGGGTCTACTTTTAAGAATGATAAGGCACCTTTAAAGTTTCCTTTCATATCTTCAATTGGTATATCTCTTTGCGGATACGGAACCGCAAAACGAGTACCGGCAACCACATATTCTGTGTTTTCGGTAACATAAGATGAAGAGTGGTTTCCTGCCGAATTAGGAATTTCAATAATTTCTTCGGTTTCGAAAGTTTCTAATGAGATTCTTGCAATTCTTGGAGTGTTGTTTTCGTTAACAAAAACCCAACGACCGTCAACGCTTCCGTTGGTTTGTGAAATATCCGGATGGTGTAAATCTCCCCAGGGGATAAAACCGTGAGAAGTCATAAGCATAGGTTTGGTTTCCTCGCTGTATCCATATCCTTTTTCGGCATCTTGAGAAAAAACGGGGATTATTCTAAACAATCTACCGGAGGGTAAACCGTAAACAGACAACTGTCCGTTAAATCCTCCTGAGATAAATGCATAGTGCGAATCGTGTTGTCCCGGTGCTACATATACCTTTTCGGCAGCGTTTCCGGCAATAGCTCCTTTGGCAGTTCCTTTTGTTTCCTTATCACTAGTTGTTGGCGCGCAACTCGTAAGGAAAGAAGCGACAACGACAAGTGAAAAAATCGATTTTAATATTGTTTTCATGTTTTATTATTTTTGAGTTTTAGTGATTGTTTTTACTATTTTTCTGATGGAACTAATACTTGGTCAATAACGTGAATCCATCCGTTGCTAACTTTTACTGATTTAATAACAGGCACGCCATCTACAAAAATTTTACCGTCTTTATTTTCAACAGTTAAATATTTCCCAGAAGCCATATACAATTTTCTTCCTTTTTTTGCTTCTTTTTTTAATTGCTTAATTGGGTAGTTTGCCGGAGCAACGTGATTGGTTAAAATAAAAGCTAGTTTGGTTTTGTTTTCCGGTTTTAATAAGGTTTCAACAGTACCTGCCGGCAACTTATCAAAAGCAGAATTTAAAGGAGCAAAAATAGTTAAAGGACCGGCATTTACCACAGCATCTTGTACACCTGCTGCTTCAATGGCAGCTACAAGTGTAGAAAAATCATCTATAGTTTTTGCTACTTGTAGCGCATTTGCTTGTTCTCCTTCGGTTAATTTTACATTTGCTTGACCTTTGCTTTCGTTTTTTACTTCATTTGTTGTAGAAGTTGGGGTCGTCTGTTTTGTTTCTTTAACTTCATTTTTACAAGAAGTAAAGGCAAAGAAACTAATGATTAATAGTAATGCTAATTTAATTTTCATTGTTGTTTATTTTAGTTAACTCGGTTTAAAAACAATTTTTTAAAAGAGGATTCTAACAGTTCATATAGTTAATTAATATAATTTGTAAGAATCGATGTTTTTTTAAAGACGGGAGCAATTAACAACTCCCGTCTTTTTTTGGAAATACCACTAATCACTAATCAATAAATACTTCCACTACTAAAAACATTTTCCTTTTTTATGTTTTTTAACCAAATTTGGGTTGGTTTTTAATTTCTTATTCTAAGGTTCTAAAATATTCCAAAATTTTTCTCGCTTCTTCTTCAGTTAAGCTTTGATTTGCCATAGGCGAACCATTATACTCTATCAATAGTGCTTTTGCGTCAGGGTCTTTTTTTACCATTTCGTCCGGGTTAAGAATCATATTCATAATCCATTCAGGCGATTGTTTTTTGGTAACACCGGTTAAATCGGGACCAATAAACCGTTTCCCCATTTTGTGACAAGCGGTACATTTGGATTTAAAAATTGCTTTTCCTTCTTCTACCATATTATTGTCAATATCGCCTAAGGTAACCGATTTTACAGGACCTATCCCCTTGTTTGAAAGATTACCGGTTTTTTCTTTTTTAACTTCTTTAACTTTCGTGATTTCTTTTTTTGTTCCTATTTTAAATTTTTCTTTTTTAGACTTTTTTCCATCGTCTCCTCCGCAACTAATAATAAGTGAAGCAATAAAAAGTAGTGAGAATATTTTAATTAAATGTTTCATAGTGTTTATTTGTTAATTTTACGAAACAAAAATACGCATTACAGGTTGTAGAAAATATGATTTTTGTCATATTTAATCATAAAAGATGTTTTACTCTTTTTTTAAAAAATTCTAATAGTTTTGTGAGTAAAGATTACGGTAATTTTTACTCACTCATGTTTTAGTATAAATAAAGGTAATTGGTAAAGACTTTCCTTCGAGAGATAAGCAAAGGGGGAATCCTAAGAAATTCCTAAATTTATAGAT
>WFXA01000157.1 GCA_015490835.1 Flavobacteriaceae bacterium
CTTTTTAACAACTTTATATAAAATGTAGATTTTAAAAAAGCCAAACCATATCCGAAAAATTGAATAAAAACAGCCGGAATGGTTAGTAAGCCAACATAAATACTTTTATTTTTTAAAGACGAGTCTATAAATAGAATAAGTAAATAACCTAAAATTGGAACAAGAAAATAGAAACTACAAAATACAGATGCTAAAATAGAAACTACAATAAATAAAACAAACCCTGTAGGAAACCAATAAGTTACTTTTGAAGCTCGCGGATGCCATTTGTTTAAAATAGGACGAACCAAACCAAACTTTTTTACTTGTTGGTAAAATTTTTTCCACGAAATACGCCTCTTATGAAATACGTTGGCATTTGGCAAAAAAGTAGTTTTATAACCTGCTTTTCTAATTCGTTGCGATAAGTCGGGATCTTCCCCCGGATGTATTGTAGCAAATCCTCCGGTTTCTATAAATGCTTCTTTACTAAGCCCCATATTAAAGCTTCGAGGCTCAAAATCTTTTGCGTAGTTACTTCCTCTAATTCCCCCGGTAGTAAAAAATGAAGTCATTACATAATTTATGGCTTTTTGAAGCGGTGTAAAATCTTTGTGTGCGGTATCGGCACCTCCGTAACAATGAAAAAAGTTTTTTTGTAAAAAATCGGCTACTGTTTTAAGATAATGAGGAGGTAACAAACAATCTGAATCCAGAATTATAAAGTAATTACCTTTGGCTTTTCTCATTCCGTAATTACGGGAATCGCCGGGTCCCGTATTCTCTTTTTCAAAATACGAAATAGTAAGTTTTTTCGAATATTTTTCAATAACCTTTTTAGACGAAACAGCAGAACCGTCTTCTATAACAACAATTTCAAAAGGTTTTTTGTATTGCAACGAAAGAAAACTATATAGAAGCTCTTCCATTTCATCCGGTCTGTTATAAACCGGAATTATAAATGAAAAATAAATATCGTTCATTTGGCAAAAGTACAAAAAAAAGTCCCGACCAACTGGTCGGGACTTTTAATAAAACTTATAATCTTTTTAATTATTGTTTAAGAATTTTATAGGTTCCTACCACACCATCTACGGTAACTTTCATAAAGTAAGCACCGGTAGTTAGGTTAGAAACATTTATTTGAGAAGTTGTTGCATCAACATTTACATCTAGAACTTTTTGTCCTAATACATTGAATATAGCAATATTCTCTATTGTATTTTGAGCGGTAACATTAAGTTCACCATTTGTAGGATTTGGATAGAAACTAAATCCTTCAATAGTATTCTCATTAACTCCTAAAATATCACATGTAATATTTACATCCGAAATTCCACCTGTATTGGCTACAAATAAATAATAGGTTGTACCATTAACTACAGGAATAGAAGCCGACGTGTGAGGTGCACATTGGTTATCTACGTAGTGTACTAATGTTAAATCAGACTCAACTGCAGTTTCGTTTGGAGCTTCGTAGAAGTTCACAACACTTATTCCTGCCGGAGTAGCGATATCTGCAAATAAGAAACCATCTCCATCTACCGTAATGTTATACCATACACCGTTTACACCATTTATATTACAATCTACTGGATTTCCACCTTCAAAGGTAGCTGCCGGGAAAGGAACTGCCGGATCTGTATAGTCCGGGCAAGCCCCAATTGCATCAAGGTCGATAGAGTTTGCAATTAAATCGTTTACAGGAGGTATAGGCGTACAAGTTACATCTAATGTAAAGTTACCTGTTGCTCCTCCAAATCCGTGTACTAATACATAATAAGTAGAAACTCCGTCACTTTGGAAAGTAACTTCAGATTGTAAACCACAGGTATCGTCATTACCTACTACACAAGTTAGTGGTGGCGCACCGCAATCGCCTGTGTAAACAGATAATTTAGTATCATAATCAGCACCACCGGCACCAGAACACATAGAAATCGTAACATCAGAAACCAGTCCGCTAGCATCGGTAAAGGTGTACCATACACCAGGTGATGTAACACCGGTATCACAAGTAGGAGCTACCGCATCATCAATAGTAGCATTTATAGTTGTACCCATAACGGTCTCACCACAAGTAATTGGTAATGCTCCTGTACATTCATCGTTAACTGGTGGTTGTACACAAGTAACTTCTAAAGTATACGCCCCAGCATCTGACCCAAATCCTTCTATCATTACATAATAGGTAGAAACTCCATCAGATAAGAAGCTTACTTCAGATTGTAATCCACACGAGTCATCATTAGTTGCTATTTCATTACCGCCACATGCATCAAATACTCTTATTAAGGTATCATAACTTGAACCACATAAAGAGAAGGTTACTGACTCTGCTGTACCGCTTCCTGTAAATGAGTACCATTCGTCCGGTGCCAGGTTGCCACCTGTATCTGTATTGTCTGAGGTGTCTCCGGTCATTACATCACCACAGGCAACAGCAATAGCATTATCACATAAATCATTATCTACCGGGGTAATGCAAAATGTTATTTCGAAGCTATTTACGGTACCGGTATCCCCAACTACATCATCACAAACTTTTAAGTTCCAATCACCGGTAATACTTTCGCCGGCAAAAGTAGCTGCAAATGTACCGCCTTCGGGAGCATAAGGACCTACTCCAAAAGGAGGGGCTGCAGCAGTAATATCTGCGCCACCGTCTTGGAACATTGTGCCGTTATAAGCATCATCACTAGAACCGCCATTATCGGTTGCGAGTTCAAGTTCGGTTCCACTAGGAGAAATTAAATAAATGTCTAAATCGCTAGACCAAGTATGGGAAATATCTATGGTTACATTGTCTAAATCTGCATCGGTACCGATTGTACCGTTACCGGTAACTGTAACAGGTATAAGGTTAGGTGCATTGGTGCAATCTGTGGTTTGGCTACCCGCTCCATCAATATCAAAAGGTACGGTTGCAGAGGTATAGGTTGTGTTGGTGCAACTACCTCCTCCTACAATTGGGGTACAATCACCATTAAAAGAATAAACGCCATCTAAAGTAGGGGCATAAATCCCCCAACCATTTCCATTATCAATAGCCATAGGGTTACCTACAGCACTAGCAGAACTAATTTCCCAAAAAAGACCTCCTCCTCCACTAGAAGTACCGTTTGAAAAAATAATCCAATACGTAGTAGGCATTCCCGCTTGACCGGCAAACATAAAAGGAGCAACATCTAGGGTTACTTCACTCACATCCAAACCAAAATTTGAACCTACAACCATTTGTGAGGTGGGAACTACACCTGCTTCACTTCCAATTATAGCACCCGGTAAGCCTGCATTATCTTCATAATAAGTGACATCAACAGAAGTTACTGTTTCACCAACAGCATGAAAACTATTGTAAACTATTTGATTTAATGTAAAATCTTCATCTGCATTAACGGTAATATCATTACCACTACTATAAATTCCTGCGTAACTTAATCCGTCTTCAAATGCGTTTCCTGCATTACTTTCAGAGCAAGGTGCTAAGATTTCTCTATTTTGGTTTCCATAGTTATCATAGAAAACCGGATTATTTTCTCCTAAAGAGGAGACATTTTTTACTTGGCTAAACCCAACAGCACAAATAAAAAGAGTAATTAAAAATGTAATTTTTCTCATAATTAAAAGTATTTGGTTATTAATTTTAAGGCATAAATATATAACTAAATTTTAATTTTAAATAGTTTTTTTTGATAAAAACTCATTAAGTCGTTATTTTTTTAAATGAATAATGAATTGTATAAAACAAAAAAACCTCCGAATTAATTCCGGAGGTATTTACTTTAAATAATCTTACTTTATTTTACTTCTTCAAAGTCAACGTCTTCAACGTCGCTACCGCCATTAGCAGTATCTTGATTGTTTTCGGTTTTGCCGGTTGGTGCATCTTGTTGTGCTTCGGCTTGTGCTTTATACATCTCTTCTGAAGCTACTTTCCAAGCTTCATTGATTTTATCTAAAGCAGGTTTTACTGCATCTACATCTTTGGCGTCAAAGGCTTTTTTTAGTTCTTCTAACGCTTCTTCAATTGGTTTCTTTTTATCGTCTGATAATTTATCACCAAATTCTTTTAATTGCTTTTCGGTTTGAAAAATCATTGCATCTGCTTCATTAAGCTTGTCTGCTTTTTCTTTTGCAATTCTATCGGCTTCGGCATTTGCTTCGGCTTCTTGCTTCATTTTCTTGATTTCTTCTTCGGTTAAACCGGAAGATGCTTCAATACGGATGTCTTTTGATTTTCCGGTAGCTTTATCGGTTGCGCTTACTTTAATAATTCCGTTTGCGTCAATATCAAAGGTAACTTCAATTTGAGGTACACCTCTTGGTGCAGGTGGAATGTTATCTAAGTGAAATCTTCCTATGGTTTTGTTATCCTTTGCCATTGGACGTTCTCCTTGCAGTACGTGAATTTCAACACTGGGTTGGTTATCTACTGCGGTAGAAAATATCTGAGATTTCTTAGTTGGGATGGTTGTATTGGCTTCAATTAACTTGGTCATTACACCTCCCATTGTTTCAATTCCGAGCGAAAGGGGTGTTACATCAAGAAGTAATACATCTTTTACATCACCGGTTAATACACCTCCTTGAATGGCTGCTCCTATTGCTACTACTTCATCTGGATTTACTCCTTTGTGTGGTTTTTTTCCGAAGAATTTTTCTACGGCTTCTTGTACTGCAGGAATACGGGTAGATCCTCCTACTAAAATAATTTCATTGATATCACTTTTTGATAAACCGGCAGAATCTAAAGCGGTTTTACAAGGCTCGATGGTACGTTGTACCAAGTCGTGAATAAGTTGCTCAAACTGTGCTCTGGTTAATGTTTTCACCAAGTGTTTTGGTCCGCTTGCCGTAGCAGTTACATAGGGTAAATTAATTTCGGTTTTTGTAGCGGAAGACAACTCTATTTTGGCTTTTTCGGCGGCTTCTTTAAGACGTTGTAATGCCATTGGGTCTTTGCGAAGGTCTACATCTTCTTCTTTTTTAAATTCGTCTGCTAACCAATTAATGATTGCTTCGTCGATATCATCTCCTCCGAGGTGTGTATCTCCGTCGGTTGCCAATACTTCAAAAACACCATCGCCAAGTTCAAGAATTGATACATCGTGTGTTCCTCCACCAAAATCGAATACTACAATTTTTTGGTCTGAGCTTTTCTTGTCTAAACCGTAAGCCAATGCCGCAGCAGTAGGCTCATTAATAATACGAGCTACTTTTAATCCGGCGATTTCTCCGGCTTCTTTTGTGGCTTGGCGTTGGCTATCATTAAAATATGCAGGTACGGTAATCACGGCTTCAGATACAGATTGCCCTAAGTATTCTTCGGCGGTTTTTTTCATTTTTTGAAGTACCATTGCAGATAGTTCTTGAGGAGAATAAAGTCTTCCGTCTATATCTACACGAGGTGTATCGTTGTCTCCTTTTACTACTTTATAAGGTACGCGTTTAACTTCGTCTTTTAATTCTGAATATTTCATACCCATAAAACGTTTTATGGACGAAATGGTCTTTGTAGGATTGGTTACGGCTTGTCTTTTTGCCGGATCTCCTACTTTAATTTCTCCACCATCTACAAATGCAATTACGGAAGGTGTGGTTCTTTTTCCTTCAGCATTAGGTATTACGGTAGGTTCACTACCTTCCATAACAGCTACGCAAGAGTTGGTTGTTCCTAGGTCTATTCCGATTATTTTACTCATGATTAATTATTATATTTTTATTGTTATTGTTTGTTTTAAAATTCGGTTAGGGTATGTCAATCTTTATGCCAGTAAAAAAAATATGACAAGGTGGCAGAGTTGATAAAAGGGAAATAAATTACGGACGATGAAATAGCAAGTTATAGGAAAAAAAGTTGTTGATACGATACACACTAAATAAAGGTAGTGTTGCTATTTTGTGAGTTCAGAGAATACTGTTTCGATATTTTTTTCTTTTAAAATATTTTTAAGTTCATTATCGTAAACTAATTCGCCTTTATTAATAATTAGTACTCGATCGCAAATGGCTTCTACTTCCTGCATAATATGTGTAGAAAAAAGTATGGTTTTTCCTTCTTCTTGCGCAATATTCTTAATAAGAATACGTATTTCTTTTAATTGATTTGGATCTAGACCGGTAGTAGGTTCATCGAGTAATAAAACTTCGGGTTCATGCAATAACGCATTTGCCAATCCTACACGTTGTTTATATCCTTTAGAAAGTTCTCCTATTTTTTTATGCGCTTCGGGCAACAGTCCTGTTTTTTCTATAACTTGAAAAACGCTGTTTTTTTTAACGCTGTAGATTTGTGCATTAAAAAGCAGATATTCGCGCACATACATATCGGGATACAACGGGTTGTTTTCCGGTAAATACCCTACGCTTTTTTGTACAGCTTTTTTTTCGGTTAAAATGTTAAAATTATTGACAACTGCACTTCCTTCATCCGGTTTTATGTAGGTAGTGAGAATTTTCATTAAAGTAGATTTTCCGGCTCCATTAGGTCCTAAAAACCCAACTATTTCGCCTTTTTTAATTTCAAAAGAAATAGCATTTAATGCCTTTTGATTTCCGTAATGTTTACTAATATTTTTAACTGAAATACTCATATAGCAAAACTACACAAATTTATTACGTAATTTTGCCAACATTATTGTAATTTTTATCAAATTGAAGAACAATTCTAAAATAAATTCTTGGTTAACCAATTTAAACTTATCACATCCATTGGTGATTTCGGGTCCTTGTAGTGCCGAAACAGAAGAACAGTTACTTACTATTGCGCACCAATTAAAAAATACAGACACTTCAATACTACGTGCCGGAATTTGGAAACCGCGAACACGACCCGGAAATTTTGAAGGTGTGGGTAAAATAGGATTACAATGGCTGCAAAAAGCAAAAAAAGAAACAGGTTTATTAACCGCCACCGAAGTAGCCAACCCTAAACATGTTGAATTGGCTTTACAGCATGATGTGGACGTGCTTTGGATTGGAGCTCGTACCACCGTATCACCTTTTAGTGTACAGGAAATAGCCGAAGCCCTAAAAGGTGTAAACAAGATCGTTTTGGTTAAAAATCCGGTAAATCCGGACTTGGCGTTATGGATTGGAGCAATAGAACGTATATATGACACCGGAATCACACAATTAGGTGCCATACACAGAGGATTTTCTGCTTATGGAAAATCGAAATATCGAAATACACCCGAATGGCAAATACCTATTGATTTAAAATTACACCTTCCTAACTTGCCTTTATTATTAGACCCGTCACATATTGGTGGTCGGCGCAAATTAATTTTTGATTTATGCCAAACGGCTTTAGATTTAAATTACGATGGTTTTATGATCGAAGCTCATCATCAACCGGATGAGGCTTGGAGTGATGCAAAACAACAAATAACACCAAAGGTTTTAGAAGAAATCACCAAAAAGTTAATTGTTAGAAAAAAAGCGGAATCGGAATCGGAATTTACAAACACCATCAAATTGTTACGCTCTCAAATTGATGCTACTGACACTAAAATACTACAAGTTTTGGGCAATAGAATGGAAATTGCAGAAGAAATAGGAAGATTAAAAAAAGAAAACAATGTTGCCATCTTACAAAGTAAACGTTGGGACGAAATTTTGGAAACTATGATAGCGATAGGAAATGAAAATAAACTAAGTAAAGATTTTGTTGAAAAACTTTTTAAAGCCATTCATCAAGAATCTATAGCGCATCAAAAAAAGGTGATAAACAAAAATTAAGTTGCTTATCACCTTTAAAATTACTACTTTATAGTATTATTGTTTTACTCTTTTAAAAATATAACGAGTTACATAAATTCCGTTTTTATCTCCTTTTCCGGCAAAACTTTCAACACCGCTATTAACAAAAGTGAGTTCCCATCCTTCTTCTGCCATTGTATTAATCTTAGACATTACAATTGCATCATTTGCTGCAATATTTTGAAAACGGATTCCTCCTAAGTTAAAAAAATTAAGCAATTTGGTTTCGTCAAATCCTTTTACTCTAATGTCGCCACGATCAGATTTATTTCGTTTATCACCATCGCCGGTTCTGGTAGAGGTAAACTCCTTATAATCTCTAGATTCGTTTGCTGTAACCATTCTCGATCTTCCTAACCCATTAGGAACAATAGATTCGATAACCGTTACAATTTGATACTCGTAGGTTTGGGCTTGTGATACTCCTTCAAAAATAAATAGGAATAAAAAAGCAAAAAAAAGTTTTTTCATTATTGATGTATTTTTACGTTTAAGGCACAAAACTAATAAAATAGTACGGTAATCTGTTTTATTTTTCACATTTTTGTGGCAATGAAAGGAACCGTTTATAAATCTACAGGAAGTTGGTATTTGGTTAAAGCCGAAGACAACCTATTTTATACTTGCAGGTTAAAAGGAAAGTTTCGGATTAAAGGTATAAAAAGCACCAATCCGGTTGCTGTAGGGGATCATATACAGTTTTCGACAGAAAAATCGGGTCATGAAACCATTGGAGTAATCAACGCTATTGAAAACAGAAAAAATTACATTATTAGAAAATCGGTTAATCTATCTAAACAAACTCATATTATTGCTGCCAATATAGATTTGGCGTTTCTTATAGTAACTGTTAATACACCTCCTACTTCTACAACTTTTATCGATCGGTTTTTGGTAACCACCGAAGCTTATCATATTCCTTCTGTATTGTTGTTTAATAAAATTGATTTATACACCAAACAAGAACTGGAAGAAGTAGCATATCTCAAGGCATTATATACTTCTATTGGTTATAAGTGTGTTGAAATTTCAACCAAAACTCGTTTAAATATCGATTTACTTAAACAACTTATGAAAGGGAAAGTTTCGGTTTTTTCGGGACATAGTGGTGTTGGAAAATCTAGTTTAATAAATGTTTTAGAGCCTTCATTAAATTTAAAAACCAAAGAAATTTCTTCACAACACCAAAAAGGACAACATACAACCACCTTTGCACAGATGTACGATTTAAGTTTTGGAGCAACAATTATAGATACTCCGGGAATACGAGGACTGGGTATGGTTGCTATGGAAAAAGAAGAAATAACTGATTATTTTCCAGAAATTTTTAAGCTAAAGCAAAATTGTAAATACAATAATTGTTTACACCTTAATGAGCCAAAATGTGCAGTAAAAAAAGCGTTAGAAAAAAATGAAATTGCTTGGTCCAGATATAACAGTTATTTACAATTATTGGAAGACGATGATGAAAATTACAGAAAAGACATTTATAATGAATTATGAATTATGAATTATGAATTACGAATTACGAATTATGAATTACGAATTATGAATTACGAATATTGAAACTTGGTATTAATATCGAAAACACCATTTAACTTTGAAAAATGCAAAATGAAATAAGTCCTATCCTGAAAGGTTTCAGAAGGAAGAAACAAGGGAAACCTTGTAGGTTTGAAAATTAGGTGATTGATGATTTGAGATTTTTTGGTCAACTTATATCAAGGACTAGGAACACAAACCAGAAACCAGAAACCAAAAACCACAAACCAGAAACACAATGAGAGCTGTCATACAAAGAGTAAAACAAGCAACGGTTACAGTTAATAAAAAAGCAATTGCAACCATAGGTGAAGGAATGCTTATATTACTTGGAATTGAATCTAATGATACCCAAAACGATATAAATTGGTTAACTAAAAAAATTGTTAACCTCCGAATTTTTAACGACTCAAATGGCATAATGAACGTTTCGGTAAAAGAAATAAACGGAGAACTAATTGTAGTAAGCCAATTTACCCTGCACGCTTCAACAAAAAAAGGAAACAGACCCTCCTACATAAAGGCTGCCAAACCGGAAGTTGCCATACCTCTGTACAAAGCCTTTATTTTACGGCTAGAAAATGAGTTAGGAAAAAAAATACAAACAGGACAATTTGGTGCTATGATGGATGTTACTTTAACCAACGATGGTCCGGTTACTATTTTAATCGATACTAAGAATAAAGAATAAAATTTGATATCTTTGTATAATTAAAAATTCTATTTCTTTAATCCTTTCTGTAATGAACCTGAAAAACACACAATTAGAAGTAGATAAATGGATTAAGCAACATGGTGTTCGTTATTTTAATGAGCTTACCAATATGGCACAACTCACTGAAGAAGTAGGTGAAGTAGCTCGTATTATTGCACGAAGGTATGGTGAACAAAGCGAAAAAGAAAGCGACAAGGAGAAAGATCTAGGTGAGGAACTTGCCGACGTGGTTTTTGTAGTGCTTTGCCTTGCCAACCAAACCGGAATTGACCTACAAGATGCTTTTAACAAAAAAATGATTAAAAAAACCCAACGTGATCACAACAGGCATCATAACAACAAAAAATTAAAATAACATGTTTAAAAAAGTAATAAATCACAAAGGATTTTGGAAGGGCGTTTTCTCTGTAGGAACCGCTTTTTCTCTTCTTTTTCTGTTAGTGAAATGGGCAATATCCCGTTTTAATGCCAGTTTTTTTTCTGAAATACAAAATCCTGTTTTCTTTTTCTTAGGAATTGCGGTAGCCGGCTTTGTGTACGGTTTTTTAGTTACCTACGGTAAATTTTATAAAGAGATAAAACAGCACGAAAACAACCAATAATGAAACACGCTTCGTTATCTTATTTTCCAAAAAATAGAACCGAAGCACCTCTTGTTATTCCGGGGTCAAAAAGTATAGCCAACAGGCTATTAATTTTGCAAGCAATTTTTCCTGAAATTACAATAAAAAACCTCCCGGACAGCAATGATGTCCTGGTCTTACAAAAAGCTTTGGCTAGCAAAGAAAAGACTTGTAATATTCATCATTCCGGTACTGCAATGCGTTTTTTAACCGCCTATTTTGCTACACAAAAAAACACTTCTGTTACACTTACCGGAAGCAACAGAATGAAGCAACGTCCCATTGGTGTCTTGGTAAAAGCATTACAATCGTTAGGTGCCAAAATTCAATATCAAGAAAAGGAAGGTTTTCCTCCATTACAAATTACAGGAACTCAGCTTGTTAAAGAACACGTTTTTATTGAAGGCTCGGTAAGTAGCCAATACATCACCGCCTTAATGCTAATTGCCCCGACACTACCCAAAGGTTTAAAAATACAAATAACCGGAAAAATAACTTCTTTGCCATATATTTTAATGACAATAAAACTACTACAAGAAATTGGTATTGCTTGTTCGTTCACCGGAAACACCATTGCTATTTTTCCCAAAAAAACAATTTCTCCAATTACCCTAACTATAGAAAGTGATTGGAGTTCGGCTTCTTATTTTTACAGTTATGTTGCCCTTTCAAAAAAAAATGTACGATTAAAAAATTTTTCAAAGAATAGCATTCAAGGAGATAGCAAAATCATTTCGTTTTTTAACTCATTAGGTGTAAAAACCATTTTTGAAGACAAACAAACTTTGTTGCTTCAATACAATAAAAACGCAATCACAAAATCACTTGTTTTAAACCTTAATAACACACCCGATTTAGCACAAACATTTGCAGTAACGTGTGTAGGATTACAAACAAATTGTACACTTACCGGTTTAGAAACACTACCAATAAAAGAAACCAACAGACTCTTGGCTCTTAAAACCGAACTGGAAAAATTGGGAGCTAAAGTTAATACTACAACCAATTCTATTGAAATACAATCACCCGCAAAATTAAACAAAAATATAGCCATTAACACCTACCAAGACCACCGTATGGCAATGGCTTTTGCTCCGCTTTCCGTAATTACACCCATTGCTATTGAAAACCCTAAAGTTGTATCAAAATCTTTTCCCTCATTTTGGAATAAGATGCGTTTATTAGGAATAAACAGTTAGAAAAACCTTTACGTTTATATTTTATTAATAATTCAGAAAAATAACTATTTTTCAGTCAAAAGTAATTCCTTTTGGAATAAAAACCTGTATTGAGTGTTTTTTGTGTAATACGATAAATACGTCAAATGCCCTATTTCCAGTAATATTGTAAGAGCTACATTTGAAATATAATTTTTAAACAAAAAAACACGAACCTCAAATATTGAGAAAAACCAAGTTAAAATGAAAAAAACAATACAGCTCTTAACCTTTTTAATTTGTCTTTCGGCAATTTCTGCTCAATCGCAAGAACTCTTTGACGGAAGATTTAGAAAAATGAGTTACACACACCACGATAACACCTATACGTTATACGATTTTTCTCGTGAAGGAACCAGTAGTACAAACATTAAAGCAAAATATTTTGCTACCCCTGTTTTTCGCACTTCATTAAAAAACTTCTATAACTCATTGATTTTCAATTGTAAATTTTAAAAAATGGGTGTCCCGTTCTATATTTGTGAATGTTTTTACGAAAAAAGAAAAATAAATCGGGCAGTATTTCAGTTCAAATTATCTCAAA